>JANOLA010000562.1:0-13914 GCA_031419535.1 Burkholderiales bacterium
CGTGGGCACGGTGCAAGACGGCATGAACACGCTGGCGCAACCGCAAGCCGTGGTTGACCGCCCGGATGCGGTGCCGATCGAAGTGAGCCGCGGCGAGATCCGCTTCGACGCGGTGAACTTTTCCTACGGCGCGGCGCGCGCCGGCGCAGCGCCGGTGATCCAGAACCTGTCGTTGCACATCCGCCCCGGTGAAAAGATCGGCCTCGTGGGTCGCTCCGGCGCGGGCAAGTCGACGATCGTGAACCTGCTGCTGCGCTTTTACGACGTGCAGGGTGGCCGCGTGTTGATCGACGGCCAGGATGTAGCCCTGGCCACGCAAGACAGCCTGCGCGCGCAGGTCGGCATGGTGACGCAAGACACCTCGCTGCTGCACCGCTCGGTGCGCGACAACATCCTCTACGGCCGGCCCGATGCGGGCGACGCGCAAATGCTCGCCGCCGCGAAACGCGCCGAGGCGCATGAGTTCATCCTCGGCCTGGCCGATGCGAAGGGCCGAACCGGTTACGACGCCCATGTGGGCGAGCGCGGCGTCAAGCTCTCCGGCGGGCAGCGCCAGCGCATCGCGATCGCGCGTGTGATGCTCAAGGACGCACCGATTCTGTTGCTCGACGAAGCGACGAGCGCGCTCGACTCGGAAGTGGAAGCGGCGATCCAGGCGAGCTTGTACCGGCTGATGGAAGGCAAGACGGTGGTCGCGATCGCGCACCGCCTGTCGACCATCGCCGCGATGGACCGCCTGGTCGTGCTGGAAAAAGGCCGCATCGTCGAAGAGGGCGACCACCGCAGCCTGCTCGCCCACGGCGGGCTGTACGCGCGCCTCTGGGCGCACCAGAGCGGCGGGTTTCTGGCCGATGCGCTGGATGACGAACCCGAACTCGAATCGACCGAATCGACCGAATCGACCGAATCGACGTAAAGGGCTGGGACGAGCCCGACTTCGCGCCGTTGCCTGGAGTCGGTGAACACCGGCCGCTATCCGGCGCGCCTGACTGCGCCGCCGTCGGGATCGCCAGGGCAGCTCAGTATCGGGATTCCATCACCTCGGTTTGGGCAAAGGCGTTGCTCAGATCGCGCTTGCCCATCGCCTTGCGACTGACCTGCTCGCGCAGGCTGTCGAGTTCGGCATAGGCAATGTTCAGTCGACCTTCCAGCCGCGCGCTGGCGGCCTTCTCCGCGGAAACGGCAGCGGCGATCCTGTCGCGCACCGAGGCGCGCATCTGCTCCAGTTCAAGCTTGGCATCGTTGTGCGCTGTGCGCAGTTTTTCGTTGTTCGTGGCGTTCTGCTCATTCGCCGCGGCGACGACTCTCTTCAGGCGCTTTTCGAAGTTGCGCAGCATCGTGCGCCGCACGACCAGCCCGGCCGCACCGCCACTTGCCAGCGCCACTGCGAATGCGGCCATCACGAATTCCATACCCATGTCGGTGTGCTCCAGGTTCAGGCTCCACCCGATGGCAGATCCTCCGATCAGGTTAAGGGCGATTCGGCGCTTCGGACCGCACCGGTTGCAAGAAGCGTGAAATAAGTGGCGACTGGACTTTCAGAATCGACTGTTCGGTGCAGCCGATCAGCAGCACATCAAATCAGGCCGCGTCGTCTATCGCCATCTGCTCTTGGACGCGCATCGCCGCGGTGCCCACCAGCGAGCGCATCTGCAGCGTCTTAGCCAGCCCGTGGTAGTGCAATGTGAGCAGAACCCCGCGACGCAGGGCCCAGGTCGTGGCGGTGGCGCCGTCGCCGAGCAGGACGATCTCGTGCCGGTCGCCTTGCCACAACAGCTGGGCGTGCAACCATGCGCCCTTCAACAGCAGTCGCAGCCACTGGCCGGGCACAAGGCCCTTGAACCACGCTTCGGCGGCAAGGCGGGCCTCTTCGGCAGTCGGGCCCCCGGGCGAAGTCCGGGGCAGCAGTGCCGCCGGCACAGTCTCGAGGTTCGGGGGCTTGGCAGCCTTGCCGGCTTGTACCGAGGCGAGCCCGGCCTCGGTGGTCTGCAGCGCTTCCAGGCGCGCGGCCATGGCGGCGCAGCGGTGTGTCAGGCGTTGCCGCAGAAACTCCTCGATGCGCTCGAGCGCCGCCTGGTACGAAGTGGTCTTCTGCACCGCAGCAGCCGCGAGTTCCTCGATCATCTGGCGCCCGAAGTTCAACCAGTGCAGGCGTTCGGGATCGTCAACCTTGGGCACCATCTCGGCCTGGTAGGCGAACAGATGGATGAGGCGCCAGATCGGATGCTCGCGCTGGTCGAGCACCGAGGGGTCGCGCAACGACAAGCGCATGGCTGGGCCGCGCAACTGCGCGATGATCTCGCGCACGTCGCCAGGCACGCGCTCATCGAGCGGGAAAGCCTTGAACAGCCGATTCACGAGTTCCACCGCCTGCCGGTCGGCCATGCCGCGAGCCCGGTCGTCGCGGCCCGGCCCGCGCTCGAGCGCAAGGCCTTCAGAGGCGCCGGCGTGCGATGCGGCGCGCGCCTGTCCCATGGCAGCCTCGTCCTGGCCAGCGCCGCGCATCAGCCGGCGCACCCGTTCGCGCGAAAGCGCGCTGCCGGCTGAGCGCGGCATCGCATCCCGGATGCGGTGCAAGTCGGGCACATAGGCCACGTCGGGCAGGATCTGCAGTTGGCGCTTGCCGTCGGGCAGCACGACACAGCGGTGCGAGGCCGGCTCGATGCCGGCCTCCTCGAGACGCGCGCAAGAGGCGGCATAGGCCTGGCGCAGCAGTTGCGCAAACGGTTGCGCGGCGATACGCACGAATCCGAGCTGCTCTTGCAAGGGAACGGGCATGACCAGGGCGGCGGCGCGCAGGGCGCGGCCGTGCGCCGCAGGATGCAAGGGATTATGGTCTTCCTCGATGTCCGTGTCACCGACCACGGTGGCCAGGAAGGCCTGCAGGTCACGCAACTCGTGCTCGGACTCGTCCTTGATCGCCTGGATCACCCGCGAGAGTTCGACGTCGAGCGCGATCGAATCGAGATCGACGAGTTCGAGGACCAACTTCTTCCCGCGCCCGCGCCCGCGCTCAGGGTCGGGCTTCGAGCTTGGCGGGGATGCGTTGGGGAAGGCCTGCTTTGCTTGTACCTTCAGCGTATCGAGATAGGCCCCGGCCATGCGCCACCAGTTCCCTTGCAGGAGGCGCGGCATGTCGTCGTTGTCGATGCGAAAGACATTTGTCTTCAAGCTTCGCTTTTGGCGCGTCTGGTCGACAATGGCATCGAGGATCGCATCGAGGAGTTGGTCCCAGATCAATGGCGCGCGCAACAGTTCGTCATCGATGTAGTGCGCGATGGTGAATGACTTTGGCAAAGTGCTCATGCCCCCGCATTCTTGGGCGCCGTTGCCCGGTTGGATGCCCGGAAATGCAGTCCAAAATGCCCTCATTAAGCGGCCGAGCGTCGGGCTGCCCGCGCCCGATGCCGCTATGGCGTGGCGACCTGCACCTTCAGCCACTCGGCGTCGCCCGCGCCGCGGTTGTTCTTCTGGTACTTGAGCTCAACCGTCATGCCGGGCTTCACGTCGCTCAGCGCACCCACCGAATTGGGTTGCTTCAGCCCGCTTCGGTCCAGCCACACGGGAGTCTGAGCGCCGAGTTTGGCGGTGTACGCGGTTCCGTCGTGCATCACGGTCAGGCTGCGTTGCGCCTCGTTCACCGACTGCACGCGCGCCAGCAGCGTGTGCTTGCCGGACAGCCCGGCCGACTGGCCGATCGGGATGAACATCTCGGTCGCCTTCTGCGCGAAGGCGCTGGCGGCGCTGCTGCCCAGCAGGGCGGCCAAAGTGAGCCGCAGCATGCGGCTCCTCGTGGCGGATCTGAGCCGCGGCATGCAGCCCGTCGTGGCGGATCGAAGTATCTTGGTCATCGTCATGCCCTCCATCACCGATTCGACGCCGCGGCCCCCGCCGGCCACGCGCTTGCGCGAAGCGGCGGATTTCATTGCACCACCATCAATTCGGCGCGCGCCGCCTTCACGACGGCCAGGGCTTCGTCGATCGTCGCGCGCGGTGGTTCACGGTATTCGGCGGCGCGTGCGATCAGCCCCAACGCCGTGTTCAAGCGTGCGCTTGCCGCCTGGCCCGCCAGCCCGCCGCTGCCGCTCGCGCTGCCACTTTGCGCGAGCACGCGTAACGCGCCCTCGAGCAAAAGCCGCGCGCGAGTCAACAGCTCGCGCGGCGTTTCGCGGCGCGGCACCGGGTTCATCAGCGTCTCATCGAGCAGGGTTTGCGTCTGGCGGATGTTCTCGATCGCATTGAGCACACGCAGGAACGCGGCGATGGCCTGAATTTGCGTCGCATCGAGCACGATGCCGCGTCGGTTCGGGTCGATGCTCTTCAGGAATTGCCCCGCCGGCGAGTTGTTGAACGACTCGCCGTCGTAAAAACCGACCGCGCCCTCGAGCGTCGCGACCGAGTTGTTGTGGAAGAACGGCGCGGTGTCGGCGGCTTCCACCAGCGGCGGCGTGTTGAAGGTCTTGTCGCCCGGCGTGCCCAGGCCGTCGTCGGCAGGGACCAGCTCGCCGCTCAGGCGCGCCGGCTGGTCGGGCAGGTCTTCGACGCCGGTGTTGAAGTTCGCGTTGCCCAGGTTCGCCTGGCCGGCCCGCGTGATCGCGCCGGCGTTGGAATGGCAGACGTTGCACTTGCCCAATGCGTTGTCGAGAAAGATCTCCTGGCCGCGTTTCGCCAGCGACCCCTTCAGCGGCAGCGGCAGTTGCAGATCGGTCTGGCGGCCGAGCGAGAGCTGAAACGCTTCCATCGCGTCGAGTTCGGCGTCAGTGGGCAAGCGAAAATCGACGTTCGGAATGCGGTTCAGCGTCTTCGTGAAGTGCTGGATCACGGCGCCGGTGGCGAACGAGCGCAGCGACCCATCGCCCGGGGCGCCGTCGCCCGACCAGCCGGTGCGCGGGCCCTGCGGGCTGTCAATCGAGACGCGCATCGACAGCACATGCGGCACGCCGCGCATCGTGAATTTGCGATCGAGGTCGCCAAAGCCATCGAGGTTCTCGCGGATCAGACCGAACTCGCGCATCAGGCGCGGGCTCTCGAAGCCGGTTTTCAGCGCGGGAACGAACTCGGCGACGAACAGCGGGTCGGTCGGCGGCAGCTTCGCGATGAACGCCGGGTCGATGGTGAGGTTGTTGCTCGCCGGGTGGCAGGTGCCGCAGGTGCGGCCGTTGCCGCCGAAGGTCTGATTGAAAAACAGGTCGCGGCCGCGCGCGATCAGTTCGTCTTGCGGCGAGCCCGGCAGCGGCGGTTTCGCGCAGCCCACGAGCGCGGCCACGATGGCGATCAGCGATACGAAGACAGCGTTCGCGCGGATTCGATTCGTCATGCTCGACCCCTCCAAGCGGTTCGTTCGATCCGATGGCGCTGTTCAGCCGCGCCATCCGCTGCCCCGTGCGCGCTTGAGGCCACGCCCGAGGGCGGCGCGAGTTTAGGCCAACCCCAGGGGCGTTTCAAGCTCGAACGGTTACAGCGCGTACGCGCAAGGCACGCGCCGCGCCAGGAAATCAGGCTTCGTACTTGAACGACAGCGACACCCGGGCGCGGTAGGCCACGACCTTGCCGTCTTCGATCTTCATGTCGAGCTTGCAGACTTCCGCCACGCGCAAATCGCGCAGCGATTTCGCGGCGATCTCGACCGCGACCCTTGCGGCATCTTCCCAAGACGTGCTGCTCGTGCCGATGATTTCAGTGACGCGATAGACGCCGCTGTCCGACTTCTTCTTGGCCATGGTCTCGCTCCTTCGGTTGGAATGAAATTGCCGATGCGCAAGAAATTTTGCGCCTCGGGGCGACGATCATAGACCCACGGTCAGCGCGCTGCGGCGCTCACGCGGGCGACGAACGCAAGCCGTACGCCTTGCCGTCAACGAACAGGTATTCGACGCGCAGCACGGCGTCGCCTTTTTCGCCGGCGAACGTGAAGCCGACGACTGCCAGCTGCTGCCCAGGCTTGATCTCGGCCACCTGCCACGCCTGCATGCGCGTGAGCGGGGCGAGTTCGATTTCCCAGACAGCGTCCCTGCGCGTCGGCAGGCGCGCTGCGCTGAGCACGCGGGCGCTGTCGACGGAGGCCGACTGCGCGGGCACCTTGCGGCTGCCCAAGTCGGCCGGCAGTTGGACGTTCGTGTTCACGCGCAGCTTGATTTCGGCGTGCGGGTTGCGCCAGGCGACGCTTTCTGCCTTGCCTTCCAGGTAGATCGGCTTGTCCTGGTCAAAGCTGCTCCAGCCATGGTGGGCGCGGCTGGCCAGTGGCACGAGCGCGAGGCCGCTGAGGGCGATCAATTGACGGCGTTGCATGGGGTTCCTTTCTCAAACATTGTTCAGACATTGTTCAAACGTACGCGATCCAGCGACCGCAGATGATCACACCGATCCAAATCCCGAGCGACAGTGTGGCCTGAAGCCGCGCGGCGCCGTCGTGCCGCGTGAGCCCGCCGCGCCAGTGAAACGCCGCGGCGTTCAGGCCCGCCAGCACGAGCAGCGCCACTTTGACGAGGAACGCGCGGTTCGTCAGCAGCTCTTCGTACTGGCTCGCGAACATCAAGCCGCCGCTCGCCGCGGCCACGCCAAAACCCGTCAGCGTGACGGGCAGGGCCAGCCGTGCCAGCGCGTCTTGCGGCAGCGCCGCGCCGGCGCCGAAGACGCGCAGCTCGAACACGACGAGGCTGCCCACGAGCAGCGCGATGCCGAAGATGTGCGCGGCCTCCAGCGCGGGGTAGGCCCAGGGCGAGCTGACGATCCAATCCATGGGAGCGATTCTCGCCCCCGCCTGGCCTTGCAACGCGCAGTGGCGAGGGCGCGCCGGATAACATCGGGAGATGAATTTTCCTGCCCACGACGCCGACACCTCGGTGGCCACCCTGAGCAACGGCGTGCGCGTCGTCGCGATCCATCTTCCGCACCTCGACAGCGCCAGCGTCAGCGTGTTCGTTCGCACCGGCAGCGCGCACGAGAGCAAGCGCCTGAACGGCATCAGCCATTTCGCCGAGCACATGGCGTTCAAGGGAACGGCGACGCGCGACTGCCAGCGCATCAACCTCGACGCCGAGCGCCTGGGCGCCGAGGTCAACGCGCACACCGACAAGGACCACACGGCGTACCACATGCGCGGCATGGCGCGCGACGCGGGCGCGTTCATTCACATGCTCGGCGACATCGTGCTCGAGAGCACCTTCCCCGAGGCCGAGCTCGAGCGCGAGCGCCAGGTGATCCTGCACGAGTACATCGAAGACGAAGACGACGCGCTGTCGGCCGCGTTCAAGCTGTTCGACAAGAACTGCTACGGCGCGCATGCGCTCGCGCAGCCGGTGATCGGCACGCGCGCCAACATCGAGCGCTTCACGCGCGACGAGTTGAGGGACTATGTGCACGGCCAGTACAGCGGCGCCAACGTGATCGTCGGCGTGGCCGGCGGGGTGCGCATCGAAGAGGTGGCCGCTGCCGCGCAAGACGCCTTCGGCGCGATGCCGCGCGGCGCGGGCAACACTGTCGCGGCGCCGGTCTATGCCGGCGGCATTGCCGCGAAGCGCCTGGCGGGCGCGCCGCAAACCCATGTCGTGCTGGGATTCCCGATTCCTTCGCTGCAAGGCGGCTACCACGCGAGCGCCATCGCGGCCACGCTGTTCGGCGAAGGCATGAGCTCGCCGCTGCTCGATCAGATTCGCGAACGCCGCGGCCTCGTCTACTACGCCGCGTGCTCGGCCGACGTGCTCGACGCCTGCGGCCAGTTCGTGATCGAAGCGTCGACCGCACCCGAGCATGTCGACGAATTCTTCAAAGAGGTGATGCGGCTGCTGCACGCGCAGGCGCGCAGCATCGACCCGGTCGACCTGGAGCGCGCGCGCAACCAGATCGCGGTGCGTGCGATGCGTGCGATGGAACAACCCGTCGTGCGCCTGGAGGCCGCCGCCCAGGACCTGTTCGCGCTGCAGCGTATTCGCTCGCGCGCCGAGGTGATGGCGGGTTTCGACGCGGTGAGCGCCGACCAGGTGCGCGCCGAATTCGCGCGCATGCTCAGTGTGCCGGCGTCGATCGCCGTGGCCGGCAAGGTGGGCAAGGGGGCGACGGAGCGAATTGCCGAGATCGTTGCCGCGGTCAGGCCAAGCGCTTGATCAGCTCCATCGCCGCAGCCGGGGCGCGCTCCTTCGCGCCGCTGATGAAGAACAGGAACACGTCGCGCGGCGGCGCTGCGATTGCGCTTTCGGCCTCGACGCGCGGCAAATCCGCCGGCTCGCCGCCACTGGCCCAGAACCGGGCGCGCTGCGACCACTGGTCCAGGCTCGCGCTCGCATAGCCGGTGGGCACGCTGCTGGCGGTGCGCATCAGGCGCGCGTAGACGAAGTCGGCCGTGAGGTCGGCGAACGACGGGTAGTCGTCGGAATCGGCGAACACCGTCGCGCAGCCGTGGTGCCGCGCGAGGTGCAGGTAGGCGGGCGTCTTGAAGCTGTCGTGGCGCACGTCGAGCACGTGGCGCAGCAGCAGCCCGTCCACCGCCTTGGGCAACAGGTTCAGAAAAGCCTCGAAGTCATCGGGCTCGAAGCGCTTGGTCGGCATGAACTGCCAGACGATCGGGCCGAGCTTCGGTCCCAGTTGCGAGATGCCGCTGTCGACAAACCGCGCCACCGAGTCGCGCCCTTCGGCGAGCAGCTTGCGGTTCGTCGCGAAGCGCGACGCCTTGACCGAGAACACGAAGCCTTCCGGCGTTTCATCGCGCCACTTCGCGAAGCTGGTTGGTTTTTGCGTGCCGTGGTAAGTGGCGTTGATTTCGATCGCGGTGAGCTTGCCACTCGCGTACTCGAGCTCGCGCGAGTGCGCCAGTTTTTCCGGGTAGAAGTTGTTGCGCCAGGGCTCATATGTCCAGCCGCCGATGCCCACCCGAATCTGCCTTTGCGCTGCTTGCCCTTGCTTCGCCATTGTTTGGCCTCCGACTTGCCTGGCATCGTGCCTGAAACCGGGGAGGCTTGTCCAGCCGTGGCGATGCGAGTCAGCTTGCGCCGACGGCGCACCGGGTTCGCGTTTTCCCGGTCGGGCGCATCGCCCAACCGGGCGCGCCGCGCGCGCTGAAACCCGTGACAATGCGCAGCATCCCCATCTTCCGCGAACGGTGCAGGCCATGAGCACGAGTGTCGATCAACTGTTGCAATCCAAGCGTCGCAGCGCGGCCGATGTGGCCGCGACCGTCAAGCCCGGCGACCGGGTGGACTACGGCTTCGGCCTGACCCAGCCCGACGCCTTCGACGCTGCGCTCGCGGCGCGCAAAACCGAGCTGCGCGACGTGGTGGTGCGCAAGGCGCTGAGCGTGCGGCCGCGCCAGGTGGTCGAGCAGGACCCCGAGCAACGCCACTTCATCGTCGAGAACTGGCATTTCTCGGGCTATGACCGCAAGAAGTCGGAGCTCGGGCTGACGAGCTACGTGCCTATGAATTTCGGCGAAGCGCCCGCGATCTACCGGCGCTACCTGGGGGTGGACCTGGTGGTGCTGAAGACCTCGCCGATGGACCGCCACGGCTACTTCAACTTCGGCATCAGCAACACCTACACGCGCGGCATTTGCGACGCGGCCAAGCGCATCGTCGTCGAAACCTGCCCTGCGATGCCGGTGATCCACGGCGTGGAGAACGTGGTGCACGTGAGCGAGCTCGACGCGGTGATCGAAGGCCCCGACACGGCCTTGCCCGAAATGACCGCGGCGCCGATCGGCGATGTGGACCGCCAGGTGGCCGACTACATCTTGCGCGAAATCGGCGACGGCGCGTGCCTGCAGATCGGCATCGGCGGCATGCCCAACGCCGTGTGCTCGGCGATTGCCGAGTCGAAACTGCACGACCTGGGCGTGCACACCGAGATGTTCGTCGACGGCATGGTCGATCTGGCGGAGCGCGGCAAGATCAGCGGCCGGCACAAACAAAGCCACCCCGGCAAGATCGCCTTCACGTTCTGCTTCGGCAGCAAACGCGCCTACGACTTCATCGACGCCAACGAAATCTGCCTGTCGCTGCCGGTGGACCTGACGAACCTGCCGCACAACATCGCCCTGAACCGCAACGTGGTGTCGATCAACAACTGCATGCAGGTCGACTTGACCGGGCAGGTCGCCTCCGAGAGCAACGGCTACCGCCATGTCTCGGGCACGGGAGGGCAGCTCCAGTTCGTGCGCGGCGCGTTCATGTCGGAAGGCGGCAAGTCGTTCATGTGCCTGTCGTCGCGCTTCATGAAGGGCAGCAAACCGGCGTCGCGCATCGTCGCCGGCCTCGAGCCCGGCACGGTGGTGACGACGCCGCGCACCGACACGATGTACGTTGTCACCGAGTTCGGCATCGCTAACCTGAAGGGCAAGAGCCTGTCCGAGCGCGCGCAGGCCTTGATCGGCCTGGCGCACCCCGACGAGCGCGAGGCTTTGCACGAGGCCGCGCGGCGCCACGGGTTGCTGGGGCGGCGCTTTGTCTGAACGCTCTCAGGGGCGGACCACCCGGCCCACAGCCCCACCGCGGGCCGTCACATCACGGCGAGCAGCCCCCCGTCGACATAGACGATTTGGCCGTTGACGAAATCGGAAGCCGATGACGCCAGATAGACGGCGGTGCCCACCAGTTCATCCGGGCGGCCCCAGCGGCGCGCGGGGGTGCGCTGCTTGACCCAGGCGTCGAAGGCGGGGTTGTCGAGCAGGGCCTGGTTCATCTCGGTGGCCATGTAGCCCGGGCCGATGGCATTCGCCTGAATACCGTGCGGCGCCCACTCGGCGGCCATCGATCGCGTGAGCATCTTCACGCCTCCTTTGGCCGCGGTGTACGGCCCGATCGTCGGGCGCGTCACTTCGCTGGTGAGCGAGGCGATGTTGATGACTTTGCCACCGCGGTTGCGTGCAATCATGCGCCGCGCCGCTTCGCGCCCGACCAGGAAGGCGCTCGTCAGGTTGATGTCGATCACGCGTTGCCAGTCGGCGAGAGCGAGTTCGACCAGCGGTTTGCGAAACTGGATGCCGGCGTTGTTGACGAGGATGTCGACCTCGACGCCCGCCGCGTCGAGCGTGGCGAAGGCGTCGACGATTGCCAATTCGCTTCCGACGTCGAACGCGGCTTCGAGCACGTCATGCCCCGCGCTGCGCAACGCCTCGCTCGAGGCCTTCACGCGCGCCGCATCGACGCCGTTGAGCACGATGCGCGCCCCGGCCTGCGCCAGGCCGGTGGCGATGGCGTGGCCGAGGCCGCGCGATGAACCGGTGATCAGCGCGGTGCGCCCGGTCAGGTTGAACAGTGGGTTGGACATGGGCTGCCTTGTTTGTGGCGCTTGTGACGCTTGTTGCGCGGCGATGGTCGGTGAAGGAAAGGCTCAGCCGCGGCTCTCGTACACGCCGAGCTTCTTGTGCAGCGGCGTCTCGTCGGCGAGGAACAGGAACGCGGGCTGCGTCTTGGAAAGATTGGCCAGGCTCACCGGCGTGTAGCCGGGGGCACAGCAGGTGTCGGCCTGCGCGAGCGTGAAGCGCTGGCTGTCGATCTGCACTGTTGCCGCGCCTTCGATCAGGTGGAACACGCACGCCGGGCTGCGCACCGGCAGCTTGAGCGTCTGCCCCGGGCGCAGCATCATCGCGTAGAAGCCGAGAATGTTTTCGGCGTCCAGGCCGGTTTCGGGGTTGGTGTACGTGACCTGCACCGCTTCCAGATCGGGCCGATCGGCGGCCAGCGATTCGAGCGCGGCGCGCGCATCCGCCCAGGGGTAGCGCAGCATCGGGTAGGCTTTGTGGCTGCGCTCGAACACGGCGCTGGGGACGACGCCGCCGCGTGCATACGCGCGCTCGCCGCGCCCGGGCTTGACGCTCTGGCGCCCGCTGTTCACGTGGTAGCTCGCCTCCATGTAGTAGACCAGCGGCAGGTCCAGCACGTCGAGCCAGACCACCGGCTGGTCGCCGTCGTGGCCATGCTCGTGCCACAGGCCCGTGGGCGTGAGGATCAGGTCGCCACGAACCATCTCGCATTTCTCGCCGTCCACCGTGCTCCACGCGCCCGTGCCTTCGACGACCATGCGCACCGCGTTCGGCGTGTGCCGGTGCGACGGCGCCCATTCGCCGGGCAGCAGCAACTGCATGCCCAGGTACATCGCCGCGCTGGCCTGCATCTTGTCCAGCCCGTGGCCGGGGTTCGCGAGCACGAGCACGCGGCGCTCGGCCTTTTCAATCGGCGTCAGCTCTCCCGCCTGCATCAGCAGCGGCCGGATCGCCTGGTAAGGCCAGTGCGTCGCGCGCGTGTTCAGCGTCGGCTTGTCCGGCGGCAGCACGCCGCGCAGGCTGGGCCACAGCGGCACCAGGTTATGTTCGCGCAGGGCGGCCACGTATCTCGGCGGCAGGTCTTCGAGGCGTCCCAAGTCACTCATCGCTTTGTCTCCCTTCACTCGGCCAGACATGTTTCGACACGCCAGCCGTACAGCCATTCCAGCGCGTCATAGAAGCGTTCCGGCGTGCGGCCTTTCCACAAGTCGTTGCGCACCAGGCGCTCGACGCCCTTGGCGTGAAAGATGCGCCCCATCTC
Organism: Burkholderiales bacterium; assembly: GCA_031419535.1. Taxonomy (GTDB): domain Bacteria; phylum Pseudomonadota; class Gammaproteobacteria; order Burkholderiales; family Burkholderiaceae_C; genus JAEMQF01. Next base: position 12,513 of record JANOLA010000562.1, read on the forward strand.
GCGCGCCGACAGCACCACGCGCGCGGTGCGCGCCACCCGCGAGCGCTGGTAGAGCGCATAGGCCTTGCCGAAGTCATTCTCGTGCACGCGCAGTGCTTCGCCCAGCGTCACGGCGTCTTCCATCGCCATGCAGGCACCTTGCGCCAGGTACTGCAGCATCGGGTGCGCCGCGTCGCCGAGCAGCGTGATGCGGCCGTGGTTCCACTGGGCTATGGGGTCGCGATCGGCGGTGGCCCAGCGCGTCCAGTCCTTGGGCAGCTCGATCAACTGGCGCGCCTTGGGGCAGATGCCCACGAAGTAGCTCTGCACTTCAACACGGTTGCCGATTCGCACGCCCCATTCTTCCGCGTTGCGGCTGTGAAACGTGACGACCACGTTGTACTGCTCGCCGCCGCGCAGCGGGTAGTGCACCAGGTGGCAGTTCGGGCCGACCCAGATGCTCGCCGCGTTCCATTGCAGGTTCCGCGGGAAGTCGCCTTTGTCGACCACCGCGCGGTACACCACGTGGCCGGAGATGCGCGCCGCGTCGCCGACGAACTGGCGCCGCACGGCGGACTTCACGCCGTCGGCACCGATCAGGGCCACGCCGCGGTGCGTGCCGCCCTGAGCGTCGAACACGGTCACGCCTTGCGCGTCTTGCTCGATGCGCTGCACTTGGGTGGAAGTGGCAACCTCGATCCGGCCGGTGGCCTGGGCGCCTTCGAGCAGCGAGCCGTGAACGTCGGCGCGGTGGATCACGGCATAGGGGTTGCCGAAACGCCGGCGGAACGCCTCGCCGGTGGGAATGACGCCGACGCAGCTTTGATCGAGCGCGTCGTGCATCACCATCTCATCGGTGTAGACGGCGCGTGCGCGCGCGATTTCGCCGACGCCCAGCGCGTCGAACGCGGCAAAGCCGTTCGGCCCGAGCTGGATGCCGGCGCCGATCTCGCCGAGCTGCGGCGCCTGCTCCAGCACCTTCACCGCGAAGCCGCGCCGAACCAGCGCCAGCGCCGCGGCGATGCCGCCGATGCCGCCGCCGGCGACGAGCACGGGGAGTGAACTGGCATTCATCGGCGCATTGTCAAACATGCAGCCTCGCAGCGCACGAAGCCGGAGGTTGGGCCTGCGTTGGGGCGCAGGCCAGGCTGCGTGTATGGGTACGAAGGCCGGCCGTTATCGTGGCATTCGTAGCGCCGACAGTTCGCAGCCGCTCGAACAGAATCAGGTCTCGGGCCAAGTGTGCAGTCGGAAAGCTGCCTGTCACCAGGGGCACCTCACGGCCATGTGCGGTGCTCGTGACCGTCCGGTTCAGGCATCTGATTCCGTGGATCGCATCTGCTGCGAGGCAAGGCATCGATGGAACCGAGAGGTGGATACACGGCCCACAATGCCGCCCGGTGGCGCTCGCCCAAGGGCGCGG
>JANOLA010000563.1:0-7509 GCA_031419535.1 Burkholderiales bacterium
CAGGTCGACGCGCTTGAGCTTGATGCGCAATTGCCCATCGATCGCGACCAATGTGTGCGTCGCCCAGCCGGCGTAGAGCGTTTGCTCGTCGATGCGCGTTTCGACGTAGTGGAACGAAGTGCGCGTGGTGTAGATGCCGGCCGGATCATCGCGCGCCTCGACGCTTGGCGCTTGCAGCAAGTGATGGCAGCGGCTGCGCGGTTGCTGCGAGAAGGTGCGCGCCCCACCCAGGCGCTCGACGCGAATTTTCAGCAGCAGCTTGTCTTCATGCATCAGCGACGCGTGCAGTTTCGCATCCGTCTGGCCATGCGCGAGCGGCATCCAGTACACACCGTCGTCACTGAACAGGTTCAGCCAGTCGTCAAAGCGCAGTTCGTCGAGCAGCCTGGCTTCGGCGAGCACGAAGTCGATCAAAACTCGATTGGATGGGGCGCTCATGCTGCCGCCTCTTTCAGCACGAGGCCACTCGCCGCCGCCCCTTGCGTCATCGACGCCGTCATGAACCGCACCCAGGCGCGCATCTGGTTGCGCATCTGCCACTCGTTGGTCCCGTTCGTCGCCACGTTCACCTGGCCCTTCTCGGCGGGGTCGAACAGCCGGCCGACGTTGACCCAGTCGCGCCCGCGCGAATGCAGCGCGCGCTGCGCACGTTCGTACATCTCCAGGTCGTCGTGGCCGACCATCGACGTCGACGCATTCACCAGGCGGTTGTACATCAGCGTGCGCTCCAGCAGCAGATCGGGTGCGCCCACCAGCCGGTAGGTCCACGACTCGACCAGGGTTCGGTCCGCGGCGACGGGCAAGAACCGCCGCAGCATCTGGATCGGCCCCTTCACCATGATGTTGGGGAAGTACACGGTGTTGTGGCGCACTTCGCCGAGGATTTTTTTCGCGCGCTCTTCGCCGTAAGCGGCGCACATCGCCTCCCAGTAACCCGGCACCGGCGAATACGCGGCGTGGATCGAGTCGGCCACCCCCGTGTGGCCGTGGCCGTTGCTCCAGACCCGAATGCCCATGCCCTCGAAGAATTCATACGGGTTCACGAAGGGCGCGAACAGCTCCACCGCCATCGGCTTGGGCGTGCCGGCCGGCGCCTCCTGCCACACGCGCACCGCCGTGCCGGCAGAGGACTGGTGCGCAACCATCGGGTGGCAGGTGTCCGTCTGGTTGTCGACCAGCATCTTCCAGTTGCAGCGGTGCATGTAGCGCATCACGCCGCCCGCCACTTCGAGCTTGCCGACGGGCGAGCGGTCCACCATGTTGTCGAGCGTGGAGAGCGCCTCGCCGAAGAATTCTTCGAAGCCGATTCCTTGCGGGTTCAGGCGCGAGAACACGAAGTCGCGATAGACCTCCGTGGCGCCCACCGCCGCCATCCCCCGGCTCGCTTCGCAGTGCTCGAAGCCGGTGTTCGCGTAGCCTTCGCGCAGCGGCGTGTTCAAGAGCGAGCCATCGGTGCGGTAGGTCCACGCGTGGTACGGGCAGCGGAAGAACTTGCCGGTGTTGCCGTGCCCCTCGGGCGCGACCTGCACACCCTTGTGCGCGCAGCGGTTGTGCAACACGCGCACCGAATCGTCGCTGTGGCGCACCATGACCACCGGCTGGTCGCCCAGCGTCGTGCTGTAGAAGTCACCCATGTTCGGCACCTGGCTCGCGTGGCCCACGTAGACCCAGGTGTTGGCGAACAGGTGCTCCATCTCGAGCGCGAACACTTCCTCGTCGATGAAGCAGTGCTTGTGGATTTCGGTGTCGCGCACGAGCGCGGCGATGCGCTCGGGTTCGCCCCGGTAGCCGATGCCGCTGCCGCGCGTTTCGATGGGCTTGTGCATGTTCATGATGAGAGGCTCACGCCGATGCCATTCGCTTGTCTGCACCCTCAGCCGCTGCGCCCGGAGCCAGGCGCAGCAGCGCAGCGCGCAGCGCGAGCCCATGTTCGTCGGCCAGCGCCGCGTCGCGCAGTGCGGCCAGCGTGTTCGCGGCGACGCGCTGCGTGCCGCCGGCCCACGCACCGCGCAGGGTGCTGAAGTTCTTCCAGCCACGTTCGTGCGTGTCGCCATAGCCCTTCACCAGGCGCTGGCAGCGCGCGATTTCGGTGGCGAGCGCCACGTCGCTCGCTGCTGCGTCGCGGATGTCGGCGAGCCAGGCGTCGATGCGTCCCTGCTCCTGCGCAAAGCGCAAGGTGCCGCGCCGCCAGCGCTTCAATCCGGCGACGAACCACAGCAGCAAATAGCCGCGCATTGAACTCGTCTGGATGACTCGGCCCTTGGCCGCCACGCGCTCGACGATGCGCCGCGGCGCGCCCGATCCCAGCAGCCAGCGGCCCATGCCCGCCGGCAGCGTGTCGGCGATTTCCTGCAAGCGCGGGTGCATGAACTCGTTGATCGCGAGCACCTGGTCGTCCTGCGCGCGCACTTCGTCGCGCACGCGCGCGAAGCGTGAATCGCGCGTCTTCAGGTCGGCGACGCGGATCGTGTCTTCGTACGACATCCACAACGCCAGATGGCGCGCGGTTTCGCTCATCAGGGTTTGCGCCTGCGCGTCCGGCCTTTGCGGGGCGGGCTGGGCGGTGGACATCGCGGTGGACATCGCAGCCGCCTGCACGGCGGCAAGCCGCTCGAGGTACTGCGCCGCGTAAGCCGGGTCCTGGTAGTCGACGAGGCGGCGCAGGCCTTCGATGACGGTGTGGCGCGCCTCGCCCTCAAAGCGCTGCGCCGCGCGATCGATCAGCGCCTGCACCTCGGGGTGCGGTGAGCGCGGCAACTCCTGCGCGGCGGCGGGCTTGTCGCTCACAGCCGCGGGATCGGCGCGCGGCGCATGCACAGCCACGGGATCGGCGCGCGCGGCGCGCTCGAACGCCGTGCCAAACGCGGCGAGGCTCGCTTTCACGCCCACGCCACCGAGTTGGATCGTCGCTTCGAATTGCGCGCGTTCGAAAGGCAGCACGCCGGTGGCGGCGAGTGCACCGAACAGCACCGCGCTGATCACGCTGTCGCTGTCCTGCGCGGCTTGCGCCATGTCGTAGCCGACGAAAGATTTCGCCGCCGTCATCGCCTGGGCGAGCAAGGCTGCGCTGCTGCTCCGGCCGTCGCCCATCGCGATTTTTTCCGACACCGCGTAGACGCGGTGCGTCGATGCGATCAAGGTGGTGCGCTCGGGCGTCACCAGGCCGCGCTGCACGGCACGGCCGGCTTCCATCAGCTCGGAGGCGAGCACCACGTCCACGTCGCCCGGCAGCGGCATCAGCGCGAGCACGGGCGCGGCGCCGTCGGCTTCGGCGGCGGCGCGTGGTAACAGTTCCACGTAGTAGATCGTCGCCCCGTGCGCTGCGCGACGCCGGGCACGGAAGTGGTCTGCGCGATGAAGCCGTTAGCCTCACCCAAGCCGACGATCCAGTCGGCCAGCACACCGCCGCCCTCGCCGCCCATGGCGAGGATGGCGATCTTGATCGGTTGGGTCATGTCGGCACCCCGTTCGCCGAGTGCGGCGATCGACCCATGAAACTTCGATGCGGGGTGCATGCTTGTTTTCGGCCCTTTGCTGACGTTCGGAGTTCGACGTTTGTCGCTGCGCGCACTGCAAGCTCCGCGCGAGGGCAGGTGGGTGGCGGGCCGACTCGTGGCCGGCCACCGCTGGTGGCTGCAGGGCGGTGGTGGTGCCCCCGGTCGGAGGCCCCATTCGCGGTGTCCTGGCTCTTCGCGCGCTTGGTCGGTGATGACGCCGCTGTCTGGGGCGGGCCTCGGTGGTGCCTCGCGAGCGTGGGCCGGAGAACGGGGGCACCGCCACCGCCCTGGGGAACGGTCGCTGGTGGGCTGGGCGTGCACGGACAAACGGTTGCGCTCGAAGCCCCGGCTACCTGCCCTCGCACGGAGCCTCGCATGCGCGCAGCGACGAACGCCAGCAATGGGCCGAAAGCAGTCAGCGCCCGGCCGCAGGCTTGACGCCAGTCGAGGTGTTTCGGTTTCATCCTAGAACGCAAACCGCGCGCGCCGCGCCGCGGACCGCTGCTGCAACCAGCCGATCACGGCACCTCGCATGCGCTGCTTGAAGCGGTCCCAGCCGGTCGGGTTGCTGACGATTTCAGCGCGGTAGAACGACGGGCACAGCACAGCAGCGTGCGCGACTTCGCCGCACAGGCCGCAGCCGACGCAACTGTCGAGCACGGTGGCGACCGGGTCGGTGCGCAGCGCATCGGGGTTGGGCTTGATCGACAACGACGGGCAGCCCGACAGGCGGATGCACGAATGGTCGCCGGTGCAGGTGTCGGAATCGATGCCGAAGCGTTCGCGCACGACGCGCTGGCCAGCGGCCAACGCCGCGCGCACCAGCGGCTTTTCGCGGCGCTGCTTGATGAGCATGCATTCGCTGCGAGCGACGACTACTTTCGGACCGCGCTCTTGCGTCGTCAGCGCGTCTTTCAGCGCCTTGCGCATGCTCGCCAGGTCATACGTGTTTTCGACCGTGCGTGCCCATTGCACGCCCACGCCGCGCACTGCCTTTTCGATCGCGTGGCCGGTGCTGCGCGTCGGGTTCGCGGCGCTGGAGGACAGAATGTCCTGCCCGCCGGTGGCCGAGGTGTAGCTGTTGTCGACGATCACGGTCAGGTTGTCGGAGCGGTTGAACACGGCGTGCGCAATGCCGCTCGTCAGGCCGTTGTGCCAGAAGCCGCCGTCGCCCATGATGCTGATCGCGCGCTTGGCCGGCTTCGCGCCCGCCGCGCCGTTCGCCGCCGGCCCGCCCGGTGCGTTCATCGCCGATGCGCCCGCTGTGCCGAGGCCATAGCCCATCGTCGTATTGCCGAAGTTGAACGGCGGCAGGATCGAAAACAAGTGGCAGCCGATGTCGGCCGACACATGGTGCTCGCCGAGCTCGCGCTCCACGAGTTTCATCGCCGTGAAGATCGGTCGCTCGGGGCAGCCGGTGCAAAAGCCCGGCGGGCGCGGGTGCACGATCTCGCTCAGAGGTTTCAGTGCGCTAGCGGCAGCGGGTGCCTTTGCTCCCTCTCCCGCTTGCGGGAGAGGGCTGGGGTGAGGGCCGGGGTTAGGGCCAGGGTGAGGGCTGCGCCGAGGACCATCGGGCACCACCCCCAACTTGTCATACCGCCCCAAATACTCGGCAACACCCTTGTAAACCTCAGCCGCCGTGTACTCCCCCGCCATCGGCAGCACATCCTTGCCGTGCAGCCTGGTCCGCATCTCGCCCTGCCGCAAGATGCTCGCGATGTTCTGTTCGATGAAGTTCGGTTGCCCCTCCTCCACGATCAGCACTGCCGACTTGCCTTCGCAGAAGAACAGCACTTCGGCGTCGACCACCGGGTAGGCGACGTTCATCACGTAGAGCGGCACGCGCGAGTTGCCGAACACATCGGCCAGGCCCAGGCGCTCGAGCACGCGCAGCAGCGTGTTGTAGTTGCCGCCTTGCACGATGATGCCGATGTCGTCCGCGCCATCGGCGAAGAACTCGTTGAGCCTGCGCTCCCGGATGAACTTCACCGCCGCAGGCCAGCGCTGCTGCACTTTTTCTTTCTCGTGCGCAAAGCTCGCCGGCGGCAGCACGATGCGGCTGGTGTCGCGCCGCGGGTGCTGCATCGCCTCGCGCAGCGTGTAGCTGCTGCGCCGGTTGTCGCTCGCGATGAACTGGCCGTGCACATGGCAGGCGCGGATGCGCAACTGCAGCATCACCGGCGTGTGGCTCGCTTCGCTGAGTTCGAAGCCGGTTTTCACCGCGGCGACGATGCTCGGCAAGTTCGGCCGCGGGTCGAGCAGCCAGATCTGCGACTTCATCGCGAACGCATGGCCGCGCTCTTGCATGATCGAGCTGCCCTCGCCGTAGTCTTCGCCGACGATGATCAGCGCCCCGCCCGTCACGCCGCCCGACGCGAGATTCGCCAGCGCGTCGCTCGCGACGTTCGTGCCCACCGTGCTCTTGAACGTGGCCGCGCCGCGCAGCGGGTAGTTCACGCTCGCCGCGAGCGTGGCCGCCGCGGTGGCTTCGCTCGCGCTGTTCTCGAAGCGGATGCCGTGTTCGGCCAGGATGTCCTGCGCGTCGGCCAGCACGTCCATCAAGTGCGAAATCGGCGCGCCCTGGTAACCGCACACATAGGCCACGCCCGATTCGAGCAGCGCCTTGGTCACCGCCAGGATGCCTTCGCCACGGAACACCTCGCCCTGCCCCAGGCGGAGTTTCTTGACTTCTTCTGCGAATGAACGTTCTGCCATGGGTGGGCGCGCAAGTGGGCCGGCGCGGTGCCGTAACCCGTACTATGGCATCGTCAGCGCGGCCAGGGCGGCGCCGGTGGCTTTGAACCGGTCCCCGTTCAGGCTGCTCCCCGTCTGATCGCGAAGAACCTGCGGCTGCTGCGCAAGATCGTCCCAATTCAGGGGTAAACGAGGATTGGCATCCATGGCAATATCTTGGGGAATGCACCCAGTTATTGCCATGGGCGTCGACTTCGGGTTGACGTCTACATTCATGTTGGGCGTCATTCAATCGCGCGCCAGCCCTACCAGCCACCGCTTGACTCGCAGCTCTTGCAGTACTATAGTGCTCATACCGCTGCGAGATAGCGGCTATCAAAGGTCAAGGAGCGCATATGCACACGATTGATGTGGATTTCGAGGTCTACAAGCAACTCACTGTTCGTCGAGCCACCGAGCAGGTGAGCTACAACGACGTCATCCGCGAGCTACTCGGCATTAAGGGGCAACCGGTCACGAACGTAAAGGCCACAAATGGCGAGTCACGGCAAGACTGGGTGGCCAAGGGAGTGCGGTTCCCGGCTGGAACAGAGTTTCGCGCTAGCTACAAGGGTAAGTTGCACACGGCAAAGGTAGAAGGCGGCGCCATGTTGCTCGATGGAAAGAAGTACGACTCACCATCCCCAGCGGCGATGTCAGTCACGGAAAGCGCGGTCAATGGCTGGCGCTTTTGGGAGTGTCGCCTCCCTGGAAAGTCCACTTGGCAACTCCTCGAGAGTCTCCGGCGCAAATGACGCCCAACCCTTCGTTCGAGCGGACAGCCCCCGGGGTACCGGGGTCTGCGGCTCAACTCAAACGTTAGGTTGCACGCAAACGAGCACCGAGGCGGAATCGCGCGAAGGCGTAGCAGCCGCTCCAGATCGGCACTGAGTTCTTGCCACATGGCGGCTCCTTCGTGGTCCTACGGCGCCAGCGACGGCCTTTGCGCGAGCGCCGCTCTCCAGCGCAGCAGATGCGGGTGTGATTCGCCCGCCTTCACCTTCACGACACGCGCGAAGTCCACGGCGACCACGGCGGCGATGTCGGCGATGCTGAAGCGATCGGTCGCAACGAAGTCGCGCCCCTCTAACCGATCGTTCAGCGTGACAAAGAACTTCTGCACGCGCGCCAGGCCGCGCTGCGCCAGCTCGGGGATTTGCGCATAGTCCACCGGCCCGGGCAGCGCGCGGTTCGCCATGCTCGGTGCGCTGTTGCGCATGGCTTCGGCAATCGCCATCAAGCCTTCGAACTCGATGCGCCAGTGCCAGCTGGCGATCTC
>JANOLA010000564.1:0-7802 GCA_031419535.1 Burkholderiales bacterium
GTAGAAGCCGCCGCCGTGCACCGCCCAGGCCTCGCCCCCAACTCCTTTGTCGAGCAGTCCCGGATCGAGCGGTTTGTACAGACTGTCGTCGAGCAGCACGAAGTGGAACGACGCACCGATCCACGCGATCCCGGTGATCACGTGCGCCCAGCGCAGCAGCAAGTTGGCCCAGTCGATGAGGTAGCTTTCCATGGCGCGTGTGGAAGTCGGTTCGCCGAGAGAAAGTGGCTACTTCAAATCCATGGTCTTGATGAGCGGCGACCACTCCGCCGCCTGCTTGCTCACCAGCTCGGCGAACTCGTTCGCGCTCATTTTCACGGCGGTGATGCCGAGTTCCTCGAAGCGCTTCACGATCGCCGGATCGGCGACGATTTGCGCAAGCGCCTGGCTCAATTTGTCAACGATGTCCTTCGGCAAGCCTGCCGGCGCGGAGACGCCGAAATAGTTCTCGGCAATCAGCGTCGCATAGCCCAGCTCTGCCGTCGTGGGAACGTCGGGCAACAGCGGCGAGCGCTGCCGCGTCGTCACCGCCAGGGCCCTGATCTGCCCCGCCTTGACCATCGGCACAAACGCCGTGATGACGTCGATTCCCATCGGAATCGTTCCGGCGATCAAGTCGGTCGTCATCGGCGCCCCGCCGCGGTACGGGATGTGCGTCATCTGAATCTTCATCGCCGCTTTGGCCATCTCGCCGACGATGTGGCCGATCGACCCCGGCCCGCCGCTGCCGAAGCTGTAGCCCGGCGCGGCAGCTGCCTTGGGCAAGTCCTTCAGCGTCGCCACACCGCTCTTCGGGTTCGCCATCAGCAGCACCGGCGCGACGCCGAGCATCGCCACATGCGTGAACTGCCTGGCCGGGTCGTAAGGCTGCTTCTGCACGGTGAACGGGCCGATCGACAGCGGCGTCGAATTCGACAGCATCAGCGTGTAGCCGTCGGCGGGTGCGCGCACCACATCCAGGCCACCGAGCGTGCCCCCGGCGCCCGGCTTGTTGTCGACGATCACCGGCTGGCCGATCAGCTTGGCCAGGGGCTCCGAAATCGTGCGCGCGACGATGTCGCTGGCGCCGCCCGCCGCGAACGTGACGACGATGCGCACCGGCTTTTCCGGGTACGCCGCGTGCGTGAGCCCGCATGCAAGCAGGCCCGCCAGTGCGAATGCGCGAACCGTTTGTCGATGGACCATGGACTTCTCCTTTGGGGACTTGCGCCGCAATCGCCGACGCCTCGGGTCAGGACTCTCAACCTCTCAGGAGCCTCGGTACGTGCTGTAGCTCCACGGGCTGACGAGCAACGGCACGTGGTAGTGCAGCGACGCATCGGCGATGCCGAAATCGAGCGGCACTTCGTCGATGAACGGCGGGTCAGGCAATTCAACGCCGCGCCCGTGGAAGTAGGCCGCCACACTGAACACCAACCGGTAGCGGCCGCGCCGAAACGCCGCGCCCTCGAGCAGCGGTGCATCGGCTCGGCCATCGCCATTCAAGTGCAACGCAAGCAGCGTCTCGGTGTTCGCTCCGGCCACGCGCAGCAGTGTGATGTGCATGCCGGCGGCAGGAACGCCGTTCGCCGTGTCGAGCACGTGTGTGGTCAGGATTCCCATGCGACTCCTTTCTGCATTCTTTCTTGCGAGCAGCTCTAAAGTGTATACACTATCGCATACAAAGCAAGCCCAGGAGAACCCGCAGCCACCATGCCGCGCAGCCGTGCCAGCCTGAGGGTGATATCGCCGAAGCCGGCGCCGCCGCTGGCACGGGCAAGGGCGCGCCGCGCCGCCGTGGGCACGCCGCCGATCGGCTCGACGCAGCGCATCGTCGATTCGATCACCGAGGCGATCGTCGAGCGGCGCCTGATGCCGGGAATCAAACTCGCCGAGCAAGGCCTGGCGGACATCTTCAAGGTCTCGCGCACCCTCGTGCGGCAAGCGCTGAATCAGTTGAGCCGCGACCACCTGGTGAGGCTCGAGCCCGCACGCGGCGCCTTCGTCGCGCAACCCGGCGTGGACGAGGCGCGCCAGGTGTTCGAAGTGCGGCGCATGCTCGAGACCGCGCTCGTGAAGCAGCTCTGCTCGAGCATCGGCGACGCCCAGATCGCCGAGTTGCGGCGCCACCTGCAAGCCGAACTCGACGCGGTGCGCCGCACCGACGTTCCCGGTCGCACCCGGCTGCTCGCCGACTTTCACGCCGTGCTCGCGCGCATGGCGGGCAACGAGGTGCTGGCCCACATGCTGGCCGACCTGCTGTCGCGCAGCTCGCTGATCGCGCTGATGTACCAGTCGTCGCATTCCGCCGAACACTCGCAGGACGAACATGTGGCGCTGGTCGACGCGATCGAGCGCCGCGATTCGCGCGCCGCGGTGCGCCTGATGGAGCAGCACCTGCTCCACGTGGAGAACAATCTGCGGCTCAATCCCCGCGGCCCCGACCTGCGCTCTGCCCTGCGGCCGAACTGAAATTCACAGACTCGCAACACCATGACATCGACGCGCCCCTACCCCCGCGACCTGAAAGGCCACGGCCGCAACCCGCCGCACGCCCAGTGGCCGGGCCGCGCCAAGATCGCCGTGCAGTTCGTCCTCAACTTCGAAGAGGGCGGCGAGAACAACGTGCTGCACGGTGACCAGGCGTCGGAAACGTTTCTCTCGGAAATCGTCGGCGCGCAGGCTTATCCAGCGCGCCACCTCTCGATGGAGTCGATGTACGAGTACGGCTCGCGCGCGGGCGTGTGGCGCATCCTTCGCGAGTTCGAGCAACGCCGCCTGCCGCTCACCGTGTTCGGCGTGGGCATGGCGCTGCAGCGCTGCCCCGAGGTTCTGGCGGCGTTCATGGAGCACGGCTACGAAATCGCGAACCACGGCCTGCGCTGGATTCATTACCAGCACCTGCCCGAAGCGTTGGAGCGCGAGCACATGGCGCAAGCCACCGCGCTGCTCAAGGAGATGACGCAAGGCGAGTGGCCGCTGGGCTGGTACACCGGCCGCGACAGCCCGAACACGCGGCGCCTCGTCGCCGATCACGGTGGCTCTGGGTACGACAGCGATTACTCCGGTGACGATCTGCCGTTTTGGCTGCGTGTCGCGAAGACCGACGGCCAGCCCGTGCCGCACCTCGTCGTGCCTTACACGCTCGACGCGAACGACATGCGCTTCGCGTCGCCGCAGGGTTTCAACACGGCGGACCACTTCTTCAGCTATTTGCGCGACAGCTTCGACGCGCTCTACGCGGAGGGCGACCCCAGTGGTGAAGATCGGCCGAAGATGATGAGCGTGGGCATGCACTGCCGGCTGCTCGGCAAGCCGGGGCGCATCGTCGCGCTGCAGCGTTTTCTCGACCACATCGGCGCGATTGATCGGGTGTGGGTGTGTCGGCGCATCGACATCGCGCGCCATTGGCGCGCCACGCATCCCTTCGATGCCGCCACGGCGCATGTCTGGAAGTGATTGGCTTGACCTGACGGCACGCCCCCCATGATGAAGCTGACCCTCTCCCAAATCAACGCCGCGTCGCAGGCCGAGTTCACCGCGCTGCTCGACGGCACCTACGAACATTCGCCGTGGATGGCGGAACGCGCTTGGCAGCACCGGCCGTTCAAGAGCCTCGCGGCGCTGAAGCACGCCTTCGTGCTCGTGCTGCGCGAAGCGGGACGCGACGCACAGTTGAAGCTGATCCGCGCCCACCCCGAGCTTGCCGGCAAGGCGATGGTCAGCAAGACCCTCACCGCGGAATCGACGAACGAACAGGGCAAGGCCGGGCTCACCGATTGCACGCCGGCCGAGTTCGCGAAGATCCAGGACTTGAACACCCGCTACAACGCGAAGTTCGGGTTTCCGTTCATCCTCGCGGTGCGCGGGCCGCGCGGCACCGGTTTGACGCGCCAGCAGATCATTGCCTCCTTCGAGCGGCGACTGGGGCACCACCCAGACTACGAATTCGCCGAGAGCCTGCGCAACATCCACCGCATCGCCGAGATCCGCTTGAACGACAAGTTCGGCCTCAGCCCCACCCTCGGCCAGCAGGCGTGGGACTGCGCCGAGCTGCTTGCCGCGCACAGCGATCCGGGCTACGCGGAGAACGGCCAGCTCACCGTCACCTACCTCACCCCCGCGCACCAGGCGTGCCAGGTGCAGCTCGTGCGCTGGATGAACGACTGCGGCTTCGATGAGGTGAACGTCGACGCGGTGGGCAACGTGATCGGCGTCTATCACGGCGTGAACTGCAACACCGCTGCCGGCTCCGCTGCCAGCGAAAAGCTTCTGCTGACCGGTAGCCACTTCGACACGGTGCGCAACGGCGGCAAGTACGACGGGCGCCTGGGCATTTTCACGCCGCTCGTGTGCGTGCGCGAGTTGCACCGCGCGGGCAGAAGGCTGCCGTTCGGCATCGAGGTCGTCGGCTTCGCCGAAGAAGAAGGTCAGCGCTACAAGGCGACTTTCCTCGGTTCGGGTGCGCTGGTCGGCCAGTTCGATCCGGCCTGGCTGGACCAGCACGACGCCGACGGCGTGACGATGCTGGACGCGATGCGCGCTGCATTGGCGGATGTGGGCCGGCCTGCGACCTTGCAGGCGATTCGCGCGCTGCGCCGCGACCCGCAGCGCTACCTCGGCTTCGTCGAAGTGCACATCGAGCAAGGGCCTGTGCTCAACGAACTCGACCTTCCGCTGGGCATCGTCACGTCGATCAACGGCAGCGTGCGCTACCTCGGTGAAGTGCGCGGCATGGCCAGCCACGCAGGAACCACGCCGATGGCCACACGCCGCGACGCCGCCGGTGCCGTCGCCGAACTCGCGCTCTGTCTCGAGCAGCGTGCGGCCGCGCAGCCCGAGCTCGTCGGCACGATGGGCATGCTCAGTGTTCCGAACGGGTCGATCAACGTCGTGCCCGGCCGCTGCACGTTCAGCCTCGACATTCGCGCGACGACCGACGCGGTGCGCGACGCTTGCGCGCAGGACGTGCTCGCCCAGTTGAAGGCGATTTGCGAACGTCGGGCCTTAAGCTACACGCTCGAAGAAACGCTGCGCGCACCGGCCGCGCCCAGCGACCCGGCGTGGCAACAGCGCTGGGAACGCGCCGTGGGGATGCTCGGCGTACCCATCCACCGCATGCCCAGCGGCGCCGGCCACGACGCGATGAAACTGCACGAAGCGATGCCGCAGGCGATGCTGTTCGTGCGCGGCGAGAACGCCGGCATCAGCCACAACCCGCTCGAATCGAGCACGGCCGACGACATGCAGCTCGGTGTCGAAGCGTTCATGCGTCTGCTCGACAACCTGGCCGCGGAACTCTGAACGAACGGCGCGCTGCATCTGAACCGCGTCGACCGAGCATCACGCCTGCATCAACCGAATCGACCGATGACCAACTACGAACAACTCGACGCCTGGATCGACGCGCACTTCGACGAACAGGTGCGCTTTCTGCAAGAGCTGGTGCGCGTGCCCACCGACACGCCGCCGGGCAACAACGCGCCGCACGCGAAGCGCACCGCGCAACTGCTCGCCGGCTTCGGGCTGCACGCCGAACAGCACCCGGTGCCCGATGCGCAGACCAAGGCGGCCGGGCTCGAGTCGCTGATCAATCTGCTGGTCCGGCGCCCTTACGCTTCGGGCGGGCCGGTCATCATGCTCAATGCGCACGGCGACGTGGTGCCGCCCGGCGACGGCTGGACGCACGACCCCTACGGCGGCGAAGTGGTGGACGGCAAACTCTATGGCCGCGCGTCGGCAGTGAGCAAGTGCGATTTCTCGACCTACGCCTTCGCAGTGCGCGCGCTGGAGAGCCTGCACGCACCGCTGAAAGGCGCGGTCGAACTGCTGTTCACCTACGACGAAGAATTCGGCGGAGAACTCGGCCCCGGCCTGCTGCTGAGCAGCCACATCATCAAACCCGACCTGTTGATCGCCGCTGGCTTCAGCTACCAGGTCGTGACCGCGCATTGCGGCTGCCTTCAGCTCGAAGTGAAGGTGCACGGAACGATGGCGCACGCGGCCATTCCTGACAGCGGCGTCGACGCATTGCAAGGCGCGACGGCGATCCTGAACGCGCTGTACCGGCAGAACACGCTCTACCAATCGGTTCGCTCGAACGTCAGCGGCATTCGCCACCCCTACGTCAACGTCGGGCGCATCGAGGGCGGCACCCACACCAATGTGGTGCCCGGCGAGGTCACGCTCTACGTGGACCGGCGCATCATCCCCGAAGAAGTGCCCGCGCAAGTGGAAGCGGAGATGCGCCGGATCATTGCCGACGCTGGCGCCTCGATTCCCGGCATTCGCACCGACGTGCGGCGCCTGCTGCTCGCCCACCCGCTCGAACCGCTGCCGGGCAACCGGCCGCTGGTTGATGCGTTGCGGCGCCACGCAGAAATTGTTTTCGGGGTGCCGATTCCCGAATCGGGTTCGCCGCTCTACACCGACACGCGCCTGTTCAGCCAGCGCGGCATCCCGGCCGTGATCTACGGCGCCGGGCCGCGCACGGTGCTCGAATCGAACGCGAAGCGCGCCGATGAACACATCGTCCTGGACGACTTGCGCCGGGCCACCAAGGTCGTCGCGCGGACCTTGTTCGACCTGCTCGGATAGAAGCCTGTCGGACTTTGGGTCGGGCCCGCACCAAGGCGGTAGAAGGCGCCGCCGCGCATCGCGCCCAAGGGTTGCAACGGGTACCGCGCCCGGCTCGCTCGGCCCACAATTTGCTGATCTCGTGCTCGTCTCTGTCCGTTTCATCCTTTGGAGTCCCATATGTCCACGCTCCTCGTCGCCCGGCGCGCCCTGCTTGCCGCCACCTTTGCCTGCGCCCTGCCCCTCGCCCACACCCAGGTCCAAGCCCAGGAAACCGCGATCAAGTTCCAGCTCGACTGGCGCTTCGAAGGCCCGGCGGCGCTGTTTCTCGTGCCTGTCACCAAGGGCTACTTCAAAGCCGAGAAACTCAACGTCAGCATCGACGCCGGCAACGGCTCGGGCGGCACCGTGACGCGCGTCGCCTCGGGTGCCTACGACATGGGCTTTGCCGACCTCGCCGCGCTGATGGAATTTCACGCCAACAATGCGTCAGCGCCGAGCAAACCGGTCGCCGTGATGATGGTCTACAACAACACTCCTGCCGCGGTGCTGGCGCTGAAGAAATCCGGCATCAAGACACCTGCCGATCTGAACGGCAAGAAGATGGGCGCACCCGTCTTCGACGCCGGCCGCAAGGCGTTTCCGATTTTCGCCAAGGCGAACAATATCACCGGTGTGCAGTGGACAGCGATGGACCCGCCGCTGCGCGAAACGATGCTGGTGCGCGGCGACATTGACGCGATCACCGGGTTCTCGTTCACGTCGCTGCTCAACCTCGAGGCACGCGGCGTGAAGGCCGAAGACGTGGTCGTGCTGCCCTACCCCGCGTTTGGCGTGAAGCTGTACGGCAACGTGGTGATCGTCGGCGAGGAGTTTCTGAAGAAGAACCCCGAAGCGGTGAAGGCGTTTCTGCGCGCCTTCACGAAGGGCGTGAAAGACGTGATCGCCGACCCGAAGGCGAGCATCGCCACGGTGAAGGAGCGCGACGGCATCATCAACGAAGAGCTGGAACTGCGCCGCCTCAATCTCGCGTTAGAGGCGACCCTGCTGACACCCGACGCCAAGGTAGAGGGCTTCGGCAACGCACTCGGTCCACGCCTGACGCTGATGGCAAGCCAGGTGTCCGACGCCTTCGGTACCAAGGAGCGCATCAAGGCCGAAGCGGTGTGGAACGGCGACTTCCTGCCGAGCGCGGCCGAGCGCGACATCTTCAAGGCGGCGAAGAAGTGAAGCCCTCACCCCACCCT
>JANOLA010000565.1:0-8791 GCA_031419535.1 Burkholderiales bacterium
GGCAAATAGGTGCCATGCCAACGACCGTTGCACAGGGCGGTGGTGGTGCCCCCGGGCGGAGGCCCCATTCGCGGTGTCCTGGCTCGTCGCACGCTTGGATGGTGATGACGCGGCTGAACGTCGTGGGCCGCAGGGCTGCCCCGCGAGCGTGGGCCGGAGCACAGGGGCACCGCCATCGCCCTGGGGCACAGTCGTCGGCAGGCCGGGCTCGCACGAACAGCCGGTTTTCGCTCGAAGCCCCCAGTCAGCGGCCCTCGCGCGGAAGCGGGTATGCGCGCAGCGGCGAATGACAGCACAGGACCTAACGCAATCAGCGCCCCGCTGCAGGTGTCCCAGTTTCATCCTGGATCAGAGTGTGAGAATTCTTCGTCGCAGCGAAGTTCTCATCCTCACTCGCCCAGGTACGCCGCCCGCACCTTCGGATCGTTGAGCAAGGTCTTGGCGGCCCCGCTCATCGTGATTTCGCCCGAGTCCATCACATAGCCGCGGGTGGCGAGCTGCAGCGCACGGCTCGCGTTTTGTTCGACCAGCAAAATCGTCGTGCCCAAGCGATGAAAATCGCCGACGACCTCGAAAATCTTGTCGACCATGATCGGCGAAAGGCCCATCGACGGCTCGTCCAGCAGCAGCACTTTCGGCCGCGCCATCAGCGCCCGCCCCATCGCGAGCATTTGCTGCTCTCCGCCGCTCATCGTGCCGGCCAATTGCGCGCGGCGCTCCTTGAGGCGCGGGAACACGGTGAAGACCTTGTCGATGTCGGCGTCGATCTCGGCATCGTTGCGCACGAACGCGCCCATCAGCAGGTTCTCGGTGATCGTCATGCGCGCGAACACGCCGCGCCCTTCGGGCACCATCACCAGGCCCTGCTTCACCAGGTCCCACGAGCCCTGGCCCTTGACATTGCGCCCCATGAAGCGGATCTCGCCGTCGGCCGCCGGTTGCGTGCCCGTGATGGCTTTCAACGTCGTCGTCTTGCCCGCGCCGTTCGCGCCGATCAGGCACACGAGTTCGCCCTCGGTCACCTCGAACGACACGCCTTTGACGGCCAGGATGCCGCCGTAGGCGACTTTGAGGCCTTTCACTTCGAGCATGGGGGCTGCCATGGTTGCCAGGTTCAATGCGCTTTATGGCCGGCGCCGAGGTAAGCCTCGATCACTTTCGGGTCGCGCTGCACGTCATACGGCGACCCTTCGGCGATCTGTTTGCCGTAGTCGAGCACGGTGACGCGGTCGCACAGGCCCATCACGAGCTTCACGTCGTGTTCGATCAGCAGGATCGTGCGGCCGTCCTTGCGGATGCGGTCGATCAGTTCGCGCAAGACCATCTTTTCAGTCGCGTTCATGCCGGCCGCGGGCTCGTCGAGCGCGATCAGCTTCGGGTCGGTGGCCAGCGCACGCGCGATCTCGAGGCGCCGCTGGTCGCCATAGCTCAGCGTGCGCGACTTGTACTCGGCGAACTTGCCGATGCCTACGTAGTCGAGCAACTCTTGGGCGCGCTGCGCGATCTGCGCTTCTTCGCGCTTGAAACTCGCGGTGCGAAATATCGCGCCCAGCAAGCCCGACTGGGTGCGGATGTGCCGGCCGACCATCACGTTCTCTAACGCTGTCATCTCGGCGAACAGGCGGATGTTCTGGAACGTGCGCGCGATTCCCGCCTTCGCGACCTCGTGCACCGCGCTCGGTTTGTAGGCCTTGCCGCCGAGCTCGAAGCTGCCCGAGTCGGGCGCGTACAGACCCGTCAATACGTTGAAGAAAGTCGTCTTGCCAGCGCCGTTCGGGCCGATCAGGCCGTAGATCTGGCCTTTCTGAATCGTCATGCCCACGTCGGACAGCGCCTGCAAGCCGCCGAAGCGCTTGGACACGTTGCCGACCTCGAGGATGGTTTCGCTCACCGCGTCGCCGTCATCGGTGGGTTGCAGGCGTGGGCGTCGGCGCCGCCTTGCCGTGCTCGGGCGAAGGCCACAGGCCGCGCGGCCGCGACAGCATGATGCCGATCATCGCCAAGGCAATCAGCAACTGGCGCAGGATCGACGCATCGAGCCGGCCGTCGGTCATGGCCTGAAGCGGCCCGGCGACATAGCGCAGCACCTCGGGCAGCGCCGCGAGCAACAAGGCGCCGACGATGACACCGGGCAAGTGGCCGATGCCACCCAGCACCACCATCGCGACGATCATCACCGACTCGTTCAGCGCGAACGCCTCGGGCGTGATGAACGACTGGTAGGTCGAGAACATCACGCCGGCCACGCCGCCGAAGGTGGCGCCCATGCCGAACGCGAGCAGCTTCATGTCGCGTGTATTGATGCCCATCGCCTTGGCGGCGACTTCGTCCTCGCGGATCGCCATCCAGGCGCGGCCGATGCGGCTCGTCTCCAACCGATAGCAGATGATGATGCTGATCAGCACGAGCAGCAGGAACAGGTAGTAGTAGTTGATGACGTTCGGAATCTCCAGGCCGAACAGCTCATGCTTGGTCCCCAGGTCGAAGCCGAACAGGCGCATCGAATCGATCGGGCCGATGCCCTTGGGCCCATTCGTGATGTTCACCGGATGGTCCAGGTTGTTCAGGAACACGCGGATGATTTCGCCGAAGCCCAGCGTGACGATCGCCAGGTAGTCGCCGCGCAGGCGCAGCGTGGGCGCGCCCAGCAGCACGCCGGCCAGACCGGCGACCGCCGCGCCAAGAGGGATCGCCACCCACACCGGCGTGTGCAGGCCGTCGGGGAACATCGCCGCGATCGCCGGAAAGTTTTCCACCAGGTGCGGGCTCGCGAGCAAGCCGAACATGTAGGCGCCCACCGCATAGAACGCAACGTAACCCAGATCGAGCAGCCCGGCATAGCCGACCACGATGTTCAGGCCGAGCGCGAGCAGCACATAGAGCAGCGCCACGTCGATGATGCGCACCCAGGCGGTGCCGAACTGGTTGGCGATGAGAGGCAGGACCAGCAGCGCAACGCCGATCAGCAGGTAGCTGACCCGCGAGTGGCTCTTCAGCATGTCACTGATCATCGGCGCTCACCCTCATCCGCGCTTCAGGCACGGTCCGCGACGCGTTCACCCAGCAAGCCCTGAGGACGCAGCGTCAACACCAGAATCAGCACGATGAAGGCGAAGATGTCCTGGTAGTGGCTGCCCAGAATGCCGCCGGTCAGAGCGCCGATGTAGCCTGCCCCCAGCGCCTCGATCAAGCCGAGCAGCACGCCGCCGACCATCGCCCCGGCGAGGTTGCCGATGCCGCCGAACACCGCCGCGGTGAACGCCTTCAGCCCCGGCAAGAAGCCCATCGTGTGCGACGCCGTGCCGTAGTTCGCCGCCCACATCACGCCGGCCACCGCGGCCAGCGCGGCACCGATGATGAAGGTGGCGGAGATCACCATGTCCGGGCGCACGCCCATCAGGCCGGCGACGCGCGGGTTCTCTGCCGTGGCGCGCATCGCGCGGCCGAGTTTGGTGTAGTTCACCAGGTACATCAGGCCGGCCAAGGTGACCGCGGTGAACACCAGGATCAGCACCTGCACCGTGTTGATCACCGCGCCGAACACGTGAAACGGCTCTTGCGGCAGCAGGATCGGGTACGACTTGATCGTCGGCTTCCAGATGATCATCGCGATCGTCTGCAACAGCAGGCTCATGCCCATCGCCGTGATCAGCGGCGCCAGGCGCGGCGCGCTGCGCAGCGGCCGGTAGGCGACTTTTTCGATCGCGAAGTTGAGCACCGAGCAGATGACGATCGCGACCACCAGCGAGATCAGCAGCAGCAGCCAGCCCGGCATGCCGCTTCCAGCGAGCAGTGACACCACGGTCCAGCTGACGAGTGCGCCCACCATCAGCACCTCGCCATGCGCGAAGTTGATCAGGTTGATGATGCCGTAGACCATCGTGTAGCCCAGGGCCACCAGCGCATACATGCTGCCCAGCACCAGGCCGTTGATGATCTGCTGGATGAAGGTGTCCATCGTGTGGCTCGCTTGTCTCCTGCGGGGTCGACCGCTTCACCTTCTTGCGCGGCAAGTGCCACGCCAGCGCCGAACCTTGGCTGATTCTAGGTTTGGGCTTGCGCTGTCAATCCGGGGACTTTCCCATGTGTTCGGCCGACCGGAACGATCAACGCCCGCCTCGGCAGAGCGTGAGAAATTTTCGTCGCGAGCGTGCCGAGGTTGGGGCGAGGAGCGCAGCCGTACCCGGGTACGGCGAGCACCGCAGGCCCAAGATCGGCAGGCGCAGCAGAAAAGTTCTCATGCTCTCAGCCGCGCTTCTTCGCCGACTGATTCTTGCGCCTGAGCTCGTCGAGCTTCTCGCCGATGCGGATTTCCAGCCCGCGCGGCACCGGCTCGTAGAAGAGCGGCGGCGTCATGTCTTCGGGCCAGTACGACTCGCCTGCGGCAAAGGCGTCGGGTTCGTCGTGCGCGTAGCGGTACTCGCGGCCGTAACCCAGGCCCTTCATCAGCGAGGTCGGCGCGTTGCGCAGGTGCAGCGGCACGCCGCGCGTGCCGTCGCGCGCGACGAACGCTCTCGCCGCGTTGTAGGCCTTGTAGACGGCGTTGCTCTTGGGCGCGACGGCCAGGTAGATCACGGCCTGCGCGAGCGTCAGTTCGCCTTCGGGTGAACCCAGGCGCTCAAAGGTGTGCGCCGCGTCGAGCGCCAGGTGCAGCGCGCGCGGATCGGCCAGGCCGATGTCTTCGCTGGCCATGCGCACGATGCGCCGCGCCGCGTAGCGCGGGTCCACGCCGCCGTCGAACATGCGCACCAGCCAGTACAGCGCCGCGTCGGGGTCGCTGCCGCGCACCGCCTTGTGCAACGCCGAGATCGTGTCGTAGAACTGCTCGCCGCCGTTGTCGTAGCGGCGCAGTTGCTCGCCGAGCGACTTTTCGAGCAGCGCTTCGTCGATCTCGGCGAGGCCCGGCGTCGCGGTGACCGTCGCGATCAGGTTCTCATAGGCGTTGAGCAAGCGCCGCGCGTCGCCGTCGGCGTAGGCGATCAAGCGCAACTCCGCGGGCGCCGTGAGCGGTGGCGCAATCAGCAGCGCGCGCGCGCGGCCGAGCAGCTCGCGCAAATCTTCTTCATTCAGGCTTTGCAACACATGCACCGTGGCGCGCGACAGCAGCGCCGAGTTGACCTCGAACGACGGGTTCTCGGTGGTCGCGCCGATGAAGGTGAACAGGCCCGATTCGACATGCGGCAAAAACGCATCTTGCTGCGCCTTGTTGAAGCGGTGCACTTCGTCGACGAAGACCACCGTGCCGCGGCCACTTGGGCGGAGCAGCTGCGCCTGCTGCACGGCTTCGCGAATGTCTTTCACGCCGCCCAGCACCGCCGAGATCGGGATGAATTGCGCGTTGAAGCCCTCGGCCATGAGCCTCGCCAGCGTCGTCTTGCCGACGCCCGGCGGGCCCCACAGAATCATCGAATGCAGCCGGCCGCGCTCGAACGCCGAGCGCAAGGGCTTGCCAACGCCGAGCAGGTGGCGCTGGCCGATCACCTCGTTCAGGGTCTTGGGGCGCAGTCGCTCGGCGAGCGGCACGTCACCCTCACCCCGACCCTCTCCCGCGAGCGGGAGAGGGAGAGGGAGAGGGAGCGAGTCCGGGACCGCAGCGGGCTTCACTGCTCGATCACGTCGGCACCAGGCGGCACCTTGAACTGGAACAGATCGGCCTTGAGCGCCGGGTTCGCTTCGAACTGCGAGAACTGCAAGTGCGAGCGCTGGCCGAAGCTGTCGACGATTTCGATCGCCGCCAGCGCCTTGCCACGAAAGCCGACGCGCACCGATTGGAACGCGGTTTCGCTCGCTTTGGGTGTGGCGAGCACCCACGAGATTCCGTCTTTGTCGGGCTGCGGGGCGAGGTCGAAGTCTTTCGCGAGCGAGCCGCCGGCCAGCAGCGCGGCCGGGGTTCCGCCGAGCGCTTTTTCGAGCTTGCGCGAACTCACCTGGTTCAGGTCGGCGTCGAAGATCCAGACTTTGTTGCCGTCGGCGACGATGGATTGCTCAAACGGCTTGGCGTAGCTGAAGCGGAACCGGTTCGGCCGCGAAAATTCGAAGCGCCCGCTCGATTTTTTGGTGCGCACGCCGTCGGGCGAGGTGACGGTCTGCGTGAATGACGCCTGCCCGGTCTTCACGTCGCGCACGAATTCTTCGAGCTGCTCCACCGAGCCGGCGTGGGCCGCCAGTGCGAATGCGCTCGCCAGCGCGCTCGCGACGGCGAACTGAACGAGGCGTTTCATTCGGCGTGCGCCGGAACCATGATGTCGCGATTGCCGTTGCTCGACATCGCCGACACCAGACCCGACTTCTCCATCTGTTCGAGCAGCCGCGCCGCCCGGTTGTAGCCGATGCGCAGATGGCGCTGCACCAGCGAGATCGACGCGCGCCGGTGCTGCAGCACCACCGCGACCGCCTGGTCGTAGAGCGCGTCGCCTTCGCCGCCGCCGGCCATATCGCCCGAAACGAGGTCGCCGCCTTCGCCGTCCAGCGTGCCGCCTTCGAGAATACCTTCGATGTAATTCGCTTCGCCCTGGCTCTTCAAGTACGCGACGACGCGGTGCACTTCCTCGTCGCTGACGAACGCGCCGTGCACGCGGATCGGCAGGCCGGTGCCCGATGGCATGTAGAGCATGTCGCCCATGCCGAGCAGCGCCTCGGCGCCCATCTGGTCCAGGATGGTGCGGCTGTCGATCTTGCTGCTGACCTGGAAGCTCAGGCGCGTCGGGATGTTCGCCTTGATCAAGCCGGTGATCACGTCCACGCTCGGCCTTTGCGTGGCCAGGATCAGGTGCATGCCGCAGGCCCGCGCCTTCTGTGCCAGGCGGGCGATGAGCTCCTCGATCTTCTTGCCGACGACCATCATCAGGTCGGCGAGTTCGTCGATCACGACCACGACATGCGGCATGCGCTCCAGCGGCTCGGGCTGACCTCCCAAATGAGCGGGGGTCAGGCTGAAAGGGTTGGGCAGCTTCTCGCCGCGCTCGGCGGCCTCAACGATCTTCTTGTTGTAGCCCGCGAGGTTGCGCACGCCGAGCTTGCTGAGCAACTTGTAGCGGCGCTCCATTTCGCCCACACACCAGTTCAGCGCGTTGGCGGCCTGCTTCATGTCGGTAACCACTGGCGCCAACAGGTGCGGAATGCCTTCATAGACGCTCATCTCAAGCATCTTCGGGTCGATCAGGATCAGCCGCACATCGCGCGCTTCGGCCTTGTAGAGCAGGCTCAGAATCATCGCGTTGATGCCCACGCTCTTGCCAGAACCGGTGGTGCCGGCCACCAGGCAGTGCGGCATCTTGGCCAGGTCGGCCACGACTGGATGGCCGATGATGTCCTTGCCGAGTCCCATCGTCAGCATCGAGGCCGAATCGTTATAGACGTCCGAGCCCAGGATTTCCGACAGCCGGATCATCTGCCGGCGCGCATTGGGCAGCTCCAGCGCCATGAAGTTCTTGCCGGGGATGACCTCCACGACGCGGATGCTGACGAGCGACAGCGAACGCGCCAGGTCGCGCGCCAGGCCCACGATCTGCGAGCCCTTCACACCCGTGGCGGGTTCGATCTCGTAGCGCGTGATCACAGGCCCTGGCGACGCCGCCACCACGCGCACTTCGACGCCGAAGTCCTTCAGCTTTTTCTCGATCAGCCGGCTCGTCATCTCCAGCGATTCGGGGTTCACGCTTTCAGTGCGCGCCTGCACGCTGTCCAGCAGGTCGACCTGCGGCAGTTTGGTATCGGCCAGTTCTGCAAAGAGCGGCTTCTGCCTTTCTTTGGCCACGCGCTGCGACTTCGGGATCTCAGCGACGGTGGGTGCAATCACCAGCGGCAGGTGCTCGTCGGCACTGCTGCGCTGCTCGTCAACCACATGCTCTCGCTCGCGCGCGGCCATCTCGCCCAGGCGCTTGTCTTCTTCAAGTTCGCGACGGCCCTGCCGGCTCTCGCGCAAGCCGTCGAGCCGTTCGCCGATGGCGTCTGCCAGGCGCAGCCAGGAGAAGCGCAGCGCCAGCGACAGGCCCACCACCAGCGCCGCAAACCACGGCACCCCGGACCCCGCAAAGCCCAGCCAGCGCACCGACACCGCGCCCAGCGTGTGGCCGAGCACACCGCCCGCGTGCCCTGGCAACAGGGGCTCCCAGCGGTACAGGCGCGTCCATTCGAGGGCGGCACTGGCAGCCAGCAACAGCGCCACGCCCAGCCAGAACATCCAGCGTGGTGCGTGCTGCACCGGGGATTCGGCCCGCAGCGTGCCGGCCAGCGCCGCCAACCAGGCGCGCAGGGCCACCGGCACCAGCCACCAGGCCGAAAAGCCGAACAGGAACAGCACCATGTCCGACACGCCTGCACCCACCGGCCCGACCCTGTTGCGCAAGGCATCGCCCGTGCCCGACGTGCTGAAAGCCGTATCGCCCGCGTGGTGCGTGGCCATGGCCAGCAGAAAAAGCAACCAGGCCAGGCCAGCCACGATCAGCAGCGCCTGGCGGCGCCAGCGCGGCGGCGCGCCAGCGCTCGCCGCCGTCAGCGTGGCACTGCCATCAGCGCCCAGGGAACCGAGAGGAAAACTCATGACCGGCATTCTGTCCGATCAGCAGCGACGGCCCATCAATCGTTCTGCAGCCGTTCCTTGATGATGACCGAGCCGTTCTCTTGCGTCTCGATCACGGCGCGGTCTTCCAGGTCCTTCATGACGCGGCTGACCATCTCGCGCGATGCGCCCACCACTTTGGCCATGTCCTGCCGACTGACCTTGTGGCGGATGATCTTCACGCCATCGATCTCTTCGGCCATGTCCAGCAGCGTGCGCGCGACGCGGCCG
>JANOLA010000566.1:0-2193 GCA_031419535.1 Burkholderiales bacterium
TGACGACGGCCTCGATTTCCTTGGCCAGTCGTTCCATTTCGTCCAAATCCTTGCCAAAGATCTTGATGCCGATCGGCGTGCGAATGCCGGTGGACAGCATGTCGGTCCGCGCCTTGATCGGCATCGTCCAGGCGTTGGCGACTCCCGGGAACTGCAGCGCCCTGTCCATCTCGGCGATCAGCTTGTCGGTCGTCATGCCGGGCCGCCACTCGGAGGGCGGCTTCAGGTTAATGACGGTCTCGAACATCTCCACCGGTGCCGGGTCGGTCGCGGTGTTGGCGCGCCCCGCCTTGCCGAACACCGAGCTCACTTCGGGGAAGCTCTTGATGATCTTGTCCTGCGTCTGCAAGACTTCGGCTGCCTTGGTGATCGACATTCCCGGCAGCGACGCCGGCATGTAGAGCAGCGTGCCCTCGTTCAACGTCGGCATGAACTCGCTGCCGAGTTGCGAAGCGGGGTAGTACGACACGCCGAGTGCGATCAGCGCGAGCGCGATCGTCGTTTTCTTCCAGCGCATCACTGCGGCGATGATCGGGCGATAGACCCAGATCAGAAAGCGGTTCACCGGATTCTTCGTCTCCGGCATGATCTTGCCGCGGATGAACAGCATCATCAGCACCGGCACCAGCGTGATCGACAGCAGCGCCGCGCCGGCCATCGAGAACGTCTTCGTGTACGCGAGCGGCGAGAACAGGCGTCCTTCCTGCGACTCGAGCGTGAACACCGGCAGAAACGACACGGTGATGATGAGCAGCGAGAAGAACAGCGCCGGCCCCACTTCCTTGCACGCCGCCAGCATCGCCTGCGCGCGCTCGCCCGCGCTGTGCTCGGGCTTCAGGCGTTCGATGTGCTTGTGCGCGTTCTCGATCATCACGATCGCCGCATCGACCATTGCGCCGATCGCGATCGCGATGCCGCCCAGACTCATCAGGTTCGAGTTCATGCCCAGCAAGCGCATCGCGATGAATGCCATCAGCACTCCCACCGGCAGCATCAGGATCGCCACCAGCGCCGAGCGAACGTGCATCAGGAAGATCACGCAGACCGCCGCGACGATGATGCTTTCTTCGATCAGCGTTCGCGTCAGCGTTGCGATCGCCCGATGGATCAGGTCCGAGCGGTCGTAGACGGCCTGGATCGTCACGCCTTCGGGCAGGCCGGCGGCGATTTCGCTCACCTTCGTCTTCAGGTTGTGGATGACCTCGAGCGCGTTCTGTCCGTAACGCGACATCGCGATTCCGGACACCACCTCGCCCTCGCCGTTCAGCTCGGTCAGGCCACGCCGTTCATCGGGCGCCAGTTCGACGCGAGCGATGTCGCGGATCAACACCGCCGTGCCGCCCTCGCTCTTCACGACGAGCATCTCGATGTCGGCCTTGCTGCGCAGGTAGCCCTTGCCGCGCACCATGTATTCGGTCTCGGCCATTTCGACGACGCGCCCGCCGACGTCGCGGTTCGAGTCGCGGATCACCTGCGACACCTTCATCAACGGTATCCCGTAGCTGCGCAGCTTGAGCGGGTCGACGGTGACCTGGTAGGTCTGCACGAAGCCGCCGATCGACGCGACTTCGGCGACTCCGGGCGCCTTCGTCAACTGGTAGCGCACGTACCAGTCCTGAATGGTTCGCAACTCGGCGAGCGTCTTGTTCTTCGCGAGCAAGGCGTACTGGTAGACCCAGCCGACGCCGGTGGCGTCAGGCCCGAGCGACGGCGCCACGCCCTTGGGCAGCCGGCTCGAGGCGAAGTTCAGGTACTCGAGGACGCGGCTGCGCGCCCAGTAGATGTCGGTGCCGTCCTCGAAGATGATGTAGACGAACGAGGCGCCGAAGAACGAGAAACCCCGCACGACCTTGGACTTCGGCACCGCGAGCATCGCAGTCGTCAGCGGGTAGGTCACCTGGTCTTCCACGACCTGCGGCGCCTGGCCGGGGTATTCGGTGTAGACGATGACCTGCACGTCCGACAGGTCGGGCAGCGCGTCGAGCGGCGTCTTCATCACTGCGACGACGCCGCCGATGACGACGAACAAAGTGGCGAGCAGGATCAGAAACGGGTTCGTGCCCGACCATTGAATGACTTTGGCCAGCATGGCGTTCTCTCGTCAGGGGCCGCTGTGGGAAACCGGGCCCGCAGCGGAGGCCGGGGCCGCCGGCTTCCTGGCCGGGGGTGCAGCGTTGCCCGGACGCGGTGCCG
>JANOLA010000567.1:0-2149 GCA_031419535.1 Burkholderiales bacterium
CGCGGCGATGCCGGCGTTCTCCAGGTGCGCGTGCACGCTCTTCCAGTAGATGCCGGTGCTTTCCATCACCACCAGCTCCACGCCCAGCTCGGCCAGCCATGCCGCCAGGGCACGGCAGTCGCGCCGGAAGCCGCCGAACTCACGGCAGTGTCGCTGCATCGAGCCATCGCTCTGCTCGATCAGGACGGTCACCACGTGCAGCATGCGGTGCACGTCGATGCCGGCCACACGCCGGTACAAGGCTCGCAATCCAAGGTCTTCCATGTCGATGCTCCTGTAGTTGAAGTGCCAAGCGGCACACAGGGCGATCACCTGTTCGGCCAAGTGCAAAGTGCATTCGGCCGAGGGCTGGAAGACTCCTCGAATCGAACTCGATTCGGGCCTCTTTACCGTTCGTGCTGCAACCCGGCCCAAGCCAATGGGCCGCGCCGCGCGACAATCTGGGGTTCGAGCCAGCCCGGTGGAGATCCGGTTAGGCGACGGGGTCGGGCCTTCACTCGTATTGCGACCTCAATCGCCCAGTGTGCCGCCTCGCATCTTGCGCCAATCCGGGGCTTTCATGCTCGGGGGCGATGCGTCCGAATCATGAGAGGTTAGGGCGGCGATGCTGGGTCTCGGAGACTGACAGGCCATCGGCCGCGAGGTGTGGCGGCGCGGCGCGGGGGTGAAGCCGGCCGCAGCGGAGTTCCTTGACCCCGCGCGGGAGCAGTCGAGATCGCGGCGCGCCTGAGGGTTGAATTTTCCGGCACAGGATCATGTGCAGCACAGACAAATTCCACTGATTCACGTACACTGGGCGCCACCGTGGAGGGCAAGCGCATGTCGAATCTGACCGTTTCAGTCGACGATGAAATCATCAAGCGCGCACGTGTGCGCGCAATTCAGCAAGGCACCTCCCTGAGCGCCAAGGTGCGGGAGTTCTTGCAGCAGTACGTGAGCGAGCCGCGGGACGACCTGAAGAAACAGCGCGCGGCCGCGGCCGACCGGCTCATGGCCGCGATCGATATCGCGACGTCGCAAACCCAACCCGCGGCAACGGCGCCCGCTCGGTCGCGCAAGCGGCGCAGCCTGCGGGAAGAAATCTACGAGGGTGATTTTCGCGCCGCGGCCCGGCCCGCCGCAAAGCCCAGCGAAGCCGGCTGAGCCATGAGCGCCTTCTTCGACACCAATGTGCTCGTGTACTGTACCGACACCTCGGCTCCCAAGAAGCAACTGCGCGCCAGAAGCCTGGTCGCGCAGGCGGTCGCGGACGGCGAAGCGGTGCTCAGCACGCAAGTGCTGATCGAACTGTTTCATACGCTGACCCGCAAACAGGGGATGCCCGCAGCCACCGCGCAGGCGTTGACCCGGGCCTACGCCGAGTGGCCGGTGATCGACAGCGATCTGGCCCTGGTGCACGGCGCCGTCGAGAAATCCATCCAGCACCAGTTGTCGATCTGGGACGCCATGGTCATCGAGGCGGCGTTGCGCGCGCAGGCCGACACTCTGTACACGGAAGACCTCGGCCATGGGCAGCGCTTTGGCGCGCTGGCCGTGGTCAACCCGTTCTTGACCACCTGAGGCTAAGCCACGATCACTCTGGGTTCGCCTTTGCGGCGCCGCGAAGCGGCCATAACGCATTCATAACGCAGCGCCACGTACAACCCGTCCAAGCCGGCCACAGCGGTCCGGGACCTGGGAGGGTTGTCATGCGGATCGATGTAAGCAACATGGGCGGCAACAGCGCTTCGGCGTTCGGCATCGATGCGGTCACCGGTCTGATCTCTGCGCTGGGCGCTCCGGTGGCCACTGGCAGCAGGCCCGAGGGCGTTGCCATCACGCCCTAGCCCGACGCCCACCACTTCCGAGGCCGAAGTGCATGCCTTGCTCGCGCCGGTGTCGGCAGGCCTCGCGCACGCGGATACTGCGGCCATGAAGTTGTGCCTGGCCACCGCCGCAAGCATGCTGAAGTCCGACGGGCTCAGCGTGCCGCTGGCGCCGCGCGACGCCGCGCTACTCGCCTGGCTTGCGCTCGAAGGCCCGACGCCGCGGATGCGCCTGGCACAAGTGCTGTGGCCCGACAGCGACGCCGCCGCGGCGCGCAACGCGCTGCGCCAGCGTCTGTTCACCTTGCGCAAGACGCTGGGCGTCGAGGTCGTCGTGGGCACGG
>JANOLA010000568.1:0-1906 GCA_031419535.1 Burkholderiales bacterium
GTGACGGTGTTGCCCTGGATCACGTCGGTGAGCATGTAGGGCCCGGTGCCGTTGGCGTTCTTCCAGTCGGCGGCACCGGCATCGGCCACCTCCTTGGGCACGATTCCCGAGAAGTAGCCCCAGCCGAAGCGGTAGTCCCACTCAGCGTTGTATTCCTTCATCGCAAACACGACGGTGTGCTTGTCGGGCGCCTCGACCTTCTGCACATGGTCGAAGTAGGTGGGAATCTTCTTCGGGCTCTTTTCCAGGCGGTGGAAACTCTCCACGACGTCCTGTGCCACAAGCTCGCGCGACTTCATCACGCCGGGCTTGTCGGGGAACATCACGCCCTTGCGCAGCTTGACTTCCACGCGCAACGGGTTGTCCTTCCACTGCCAGCTCTCGGCGAGCTCGCCGCGGATGGCGTCGGTGGCCAGCCAGGCGTCAGGACGGAACGAGTGTTTGCCGCCGAGGCGCTGCGCCTTGGACAGGTCGCCGGCGAAGAGCTGCTCGTACATGAGCCCGGTGTCCTGCTGGAACTTCCACGCCCAGGCGGCAGGGTCCCACGACAGTGGCGAGAGCGTGATGTAGACCATGCCGATGGTCAGCGTGCCGCCGTGCTGAGGCTTCTCTGTTTGGGCTTGCACCGCCGTTGGCGCCAGCAGAGGCGCGAGCAGGGAAGCCGCTGCGGCGCCTCGCTTGAACATGGCGGCGATGCACCGCGTGGCTTGAGTCGGTCTTGTCGATTCGGGCATGGTCATCTCCTGATTGGGATCGTCATCACCGGGCGCCCCGCATGCGCGGGTCGAGCAGATCTCTCAAGGCATCGCCAAACACGTTGGTGGCATACACCACCAGGGTCAGGCACAGGCCGGGCGCAAGCGCGAGCCACGGCCCCTGGAACATGAAGGTGCGGCCGCTGCCCGAGAGCATGCCGCCCCAGGTGGGCGCCGGTGGTGGCACGCCCAGGCCGAGGAACGACAAGCTCGACTCGGCCAGAATCACGGTGCCCACGCGGGTGGTCAGGAGCACGATGATCGGCGGCATCACGTTGGGCAGCACATGGCGCCACAGGATGCGCGGCGCCGCCGCGCCGATCGACTGCGCGGCGTGCACATACATGTGCTCGCGCACCGAGACCACGGCCGAGCGCACGATGCGCGAGCCGCCGATCCCCAGCAGCAGCCCCAGAGTGCCGACAATCTGCGGCATGCCCGCGCCCAGCACCGAGACCACGACGATCAGCACCACCAGGTCGGGGAAGCTCATCCAGGCGTCGACAAGGCGCTGCAACGCCAGATCGACCTTGCCGCCGAAGTAGCCGCTGATGATGCCCAGCAGCGTGGAGATCGCGGTGGCCAGCAGCGCCGCCGAGCAGCCGATGATCACCGACAGTTGCGCGCCGTACAGGCAGCGCGAAAGCACGTCGCGCCCGAGGTTGTCGGTGCCGAACCAGTGCGCCGCGCTGGGAGCCTTCAGCCGCTCGATCGGCGAGATCTGGTTGAAGCCGTAAGGGCTGATAACGTCGGCGAGTAGGCCGCAGACCAGGAACAGCAGCAGCACGATGGCCCCGGCGGCACCCAGCGGCTTGTCGCGCCACAGCCGCGCCCAGAAGCCGCCGGACGGGCGCTTGATGGACACGGGCAGAACGGCCGCCGTCATCGCATCCTCACCTTGGGGTCGAGCAGCCCGTAGCTCAGGTCGACCAGCAGGTTGATCAGCATCACCGCCACGCCCACCATCAGGAATACGCCGGTGACGATGGGGTAGTCGCGCTCCTGCACGGCTTCCAGCAGCAGCAGGCCCATGCCGGGAATGACGAAGATCTGCTCGATGATCACCGCGCCGCCGATCAGCAGCGGTGCCTGCAGCCCGATCAGCGTGACCACCGGAATCATCGCGTTGCGCAGCGCGTGGCGCAGGATCA
>JANOLA010000569.1:0-1742 GCA_031419535.1 Burkholderiales bacterium
GGAATGCGCGCCAGGCCTTCGATGGCCGCGGTGAGCTCGGCGATCTGGTTCGTGCCGTGGCCGATGAAGCCATAGTGCTCGCTCGAGGCGGCGCCTGCCGGCGGCAACAACACGGCACCCCAGGCGGCCGGACCCGGGTTGCTGGGGGCGCAGGCGCCGTCGGTGTAGGCCAACCACTTCATCGTCGTGTCAGTCTCGGTCACGGGTCGGGTTCCGGGTGGGTTTGAGTGGTTCGCGCGTCATCGTCTCGCCCTCGAAGCCCTGGTGGCTCACCGCGACGGCCGGCGCGGTTTGGCCCATGCGCCGCATCGTGCGCGCCAAGCCGACAAGGCGCATGCCACGCACACGTTTCACCGCGACGACACAGTACACGGCGCCGAACACCGGCCACCAGCGCTCGCCCACCCGGTCCATCCACGCAAAACGCGACAGCCATTGCTGCGAGGCGAGCGGCGGCAGGTAGCAGCCGAAGCGCCCGGCCTCGACCTCGAAGCTCAACAGGCGCAGCCAATCGCGCAGGCGCCGATAGCCGAAGTACTCGCCCTCGCTGGGCATGAATTGGGGCGATGCGGTGCGCGGCCACATGCGCCGGCGCAGACCGCCAACCCGCTGGCGCAGGCCCCACAAACTCGCAGGGTTGAAGCCGACGATCACGACGCGCCCCTCGGGAACCAGTACGCGTTCCACTTCACGCAGCGCCAGGTGTGGATCGTTCGTCACTTCCAGGGTGTGCGGCAGCACGACGAGGTCGAGGCTCTGGCTGTCAAACGGCAAGGCATCGAAGCTGCATTGCAGCGACACGGCGGCCAATGCCGGCGCTGGCTCGGCCCCGGTTGCGAGCGGAGCACGCTCAGTTGCGCTCGACTCGGTGGCGATCCAGCGGTGCGGCATGCGGTTGGCGCGCAGTGCGTCGATCTGGTTGAGGCCCAGCTGCAGAGCGTGAAATCCGAACAGATCCGCCACGGCTTGATCGAGATAGCGCTGTTCCCAGCCGAGCAAGTAGCGCCCGCACGGGCTCTCCAGCCAATGGGCCAAACCTATAATGCCCTCGTCCATGCCCATCGATTCACTCACCCTCATGCAGCACTGTGCACCCGCGCGGATTCTAGAGACCCGCCGTGTGCCAAGGCCACGGACTTTCGTGGAATGCCGTTGAGAGCCGGTTCGCGCACGCCGGCGTCCTCGAGCGCGCTGTGGTGCAGAGCGACCTGCCACGGGACCATTGCACTGCTGCTCACGGGATGCGCGGCACTTCCGCAGACACCTGAACCAAGCGCCGCCAGCGTTCCCGTACAGATCGTCGAAAGCGCGGTGGCGCCGGCACCTGCCGCGGACACCCAAGCAGTCGCCCCGCCCGCGCAAGCGGTGGCGCCCGCGCCTTCGGCGCTCAACAGCGCGCGCGTGCAAGACAGTCCACCGGTCTCGCCCGCTCCCCCGGCCATTGAGACGCCGCCTTCCGCGACGCCCGCGCCGAGCGAGCCGCCGCCGATCCTCATCGACCCGCTGCGACCCGAAGTCCAGATTGACCCGGACGAAAGCGACGGGCAAACCGACTTGTGGAACCGGGTGCGGCAAGGCTTTGCAATGCCCGACCTGGAAGGCAAATTGGTGCGCGCGCAAGAGCAGTGGTACGCGTCGCGACCCGACTATGTGCAGCGCATGACGGAGCGCGGCGGGCGCTACCTATTCCACATCGTTCAGGAAGTCGAGCGCCGCGGCCTGCCCACCGAGCTCGCGCTGCT
>JANOLA010000570.1:0-3735 GCA_031419535.1 Burkholderiales bacterium
CTTGTCGACGATGTCGCCGAGCACCAGGCCGAGCACGAACGGCGCGACCGGAAAGCCTTGCCGTCGCAACAAGAAACAGACGATGCCCACCGCCAGCATCACCCACACGTCGAACAGGCGCTGCGTGATCGAGTACGAGCCCAGCACGCACAGCACGAACACGATCGGCATGATGATTTCGCGCGGCACGCGCAACACCCACAGGATCGGGCGTACCAGTGCCAAGCCGAAGAACAGCATCGCGAGCGTCGCGACGAGCGTGATGCCGACCACGTCGTAGATGAACTGCGGTTGGTTCACCATCAGCATCGGCCCGGGCTGCGCGCCGTGGATGATCATCGCCGCCATCAGCACCGCGGCCGGTGCCGAGCCGGGGATCGCGAGCGCGAGCGCCGGGATCAGCGCGCCGGGGATGGCGGCGTTGTCGCCCGTCTCGGCGGCGATCAGGCCATCGATCGAGCCCTTGCCGAACAGATCGCGCTCGCGGCTCACGCGCTTGGCCGCCGCGTACGATGACCACGCCGCCATGTCTTCGCCCACACCCGGCAGGATGCCGATGAACACGCCGATCACGCCTGAGCGAATGATGGTGCGCCAGTAGCGCAGCAGGTCGGCGATTTTCGGCAGCACCGAATCGACTGAGGTGATCATCGCCTTGAATTTCGGCGCGCCCATCACGGTGAGGATTTCAGCAAAGCCGAACGCGCCGACGAGCGCCGGGATCAGGCCGATGCCGCCCGACAAGGCGTTCTGCTCGAACGTGAAGCGCGCATGCGCGTGGATCGGATCCAGGCCGATCGTCGCGACGAACAGGCCGAGCAAGCCCATCAACCAGCCCTTCAGCGGATTCGTTCCAGTGAGGCTGCCCGACATCATCACGCCCGCCATGCCGAGCCAGAAGAACTCGAACGCGCCGAATTTCAGCGCGGTCTCGGCGAGCAGCGGCGTGAACATCGCCAGGCACACCACCCCGAACAGCGACCCCGCCACCGACCCGGTCGTCGCGATTCCCATCGCCCGGCCCGCCTTGCCCTGGCGCGCGAGCATGTTGCCGTCCAGGCAAGCAGCGGCGTTCGCCGCGGTGCCGGGAATGTTGAGCAGGATCGCGGTGCGGCTGCCGCCATAGATCGCGCCGACATAGACGCACACCAGCACCAGGATCGCGTCGTTCGGCGCCATCTTGATCGTCAGCGTGGTGAACAGGGCCACGCCGAGCGTCGCTGACAGCCCGGGCAACAGGCCGATGACGATGCCGGCCAGCGTGGCGCCGAGCGCGTAGGCGATTTGCCAGGGGCCGCAGAGCGAGAGCAGCGCGATGCCGAGGTGGGTCAGTCCTTCCATTGAACCGTCACGGCAAACGCACCAAAAACACCGACTCGAAGAGCCACGAGATGAACGCCGAGGCGAGCACCGCGACCGCCAGCGTCTGGGCCAGGCCGCGAGTGATGCGGCGCTCGGCGCGCCACGCGGTCCAACTGAATGCGGCCGTGAACACGAGGATGAAGAGCGCGCCTTCCACGGCGAACGGCCAGCCATGCCCGAGGCTGATGCCGGCGAACAGCACGCACAGCAGGACCGCGGCAAACGTGCGGCGCGCGGAACCAGCCGGAAGCGCGGGGCCATCATCGACGGCGGAATCCGCTTGCGGATCCGCTTGCCCATCGGCCTGTGGCTCGGCTCCGGCGCGCAGCGAGCGCCACAGCAGCGCCAACGCGAACACGACGATCAGCGCGCCGATGATTCCCGGCGTCAGCCCCGGCGCGGACCAGGGGTTGATGGCGAGTTTGTCCAGCCGATCCATGCGCCAGGAAGCGATCGTGATCGCGCCCCCTGCGGCCGCCCAACGGGCAGCGCTCAGCACCTCGGCGCGGCGCGACATTGTTAAAGCGGCGCAGGCGCGGGCGCCGGCAAAGTCATCGGCAAAGACAACGGCAAAGACAACGGCAAAGTCATCGACAGCAGCACCGACAATCAGACGCAGCGACTCAGCGTTTGATCCCCAGCGACTCCGGCGACACCTTCGCCATGCCGGCGTCTTGCAGCAGATAGGCATCGGTCACGACGGTGGGCCAGACCGCGTCGAACGCCGCCTGGCCGTACAGCGGCGTGAACAGCGCGCCGCGGTCGGCCGCGTACTTGCGCAGCTTCTCGGAATTGACGATGCGCTCGGCCCACAGCTTGTCCACGGTGGCCACCACTTCGGCCGGAACGCCCTTCGGAATGAAGATGCCAAAGCCCGTGGTGACCTTGGGAAAATTCGGCACGAACTGCGTGATCGGCGGGATCGTTCCCACCCCTTCGATCGTGAGCGGCTGGTCGCCCACCACGGCGAGCGGCCGCAGCCGCTTGCCCTTGATCATCTCGCTCTGCTCGGGCGCGAGCTGCGTCGTCACTTCGGTTTCGCCGGAAACAGTGGACACGACCGCCGGGTTGCCGCCGTCGTACGTGACGTGGCGGTACTTCACGCCCGCCGCCTTGACGATCGCCTCCATCGCGAAGTGGCCCGACGAGCTGTTGCCCGCGGTCGCCACCGACACCTGCTTGGTCTTCATCGCCTCCAGCAACTGAGGCAGCGTCTGGTACGGCGACGCAGGATTGACACTGACGATCGACACGTTCGTCACCGCGAGGTAGAGGTGAAAGTCGTCGACCTTGCTGTTGATCATGCCGAGCACCGGATAGGTGCCGAGCTGCTTGGCGGCTCCTGCCGTCCAGGTGTAGCCGTCTTTCGCGGCTTCCATCGCCGCCTTGGTGCCGATCGAGCCCGCGCCGCCGGGCTGGTTCACGATCACGATCTTCTGCCCGAGCCCGGCCTCGAGCTCGGCCGCCGCGATGCGCGTCACCTGGTCGGTGGCGCCGCCCGCGGCCCAGGGAACGATGATCGTCACCGGCTTGGTGGGTTTCCACTGCGCGTGCGCGGCCAGCGGTGCGAATGCGGCGGCAGCAAGCGCAACGATGGACAGGGTGTGGGACAGCTCGCGGGGCAGCACGTGGGTCAACCCGGGACGGTGGCTCATTCAAGACTCCTCGCGCTCGGATGCGAGCGCTATTCACCACATGGTGAACCGAATTCGCGTTGCGCGGAATCCGCAATTGCCCTCAGCTTCGGGCCTCAATCTCGCACCAGATACCCCAGCACCAGATCGGTCATGTGCGACAGCCGCTCGACCTTGGCCTTCGCGCCGAGCAACTGGCGGTCGAAGATCGTCGACAGGGTGTAGCTGTTGCCGAGGTAGAAGTACGACAAGCCGGCGATCGAGATGTAGAGCTGAACCGGGTCGACGCCGGTGCGGAACACGCGCAGCTTGGCGCCGCGCGCCAGCACTTCGGCGATCGTCTCGATCAGCGGCGAATTCAGCGCCTGCGCCTTTGTCGACTGCTTCAGGTGCCGCGCGCGGTGCAGGTTCTCGCTGTTGAGCAGCGTCAGGAATTCGGGGTGCGCGAGGTAGTAGTTCCAGGTGAACGAAATCAGCCGCCGGATCGCCTCCGTCGGCTCCACCTGCGCCAGGTTCAACTGCCGCTCCTCGCCGCGGATGTTTTCATAGGCGCGCTCCAGCACCGCGAGGAACAGGCTGTCCTTGTTCTCGAAGTAGTAGTAGATCAGCCGCTTGTTCACCGCCGCGCGCTGCGCGATGCGGTCCATGCGCGCGCCGCCCAATCCGAACTCGGCGAATTCGCCCAGCGCCGCGTCCAGGATGTCGAGCTGCGAGCGCTCGGCGTCGCGCGTGCGCGGCT
>JANOLA010000571.1:0-3639 GCA_031419535.1 Burkholderiales bacterium
AACTGCTCGAGCTGGATGAATGCGGGCATTCCCCGCATCGCGAACAGCCCGAACGAGTGATCATTGCAAGCTCCCATTTCATCCAACACCATACCCAAGGAGAGAGACGATGAAGACGATTCGCCATACCCTGATCGCCGCAGCAGCCGCGCTCACAGCTCTCAGTGCGCCGCTGGCCATCCCGCAAGCCCAGGCCCAGGCCACAGGCAAGCTCAAGGTCGGCCTGATGCTGCCCGCCACCGGCACCTTCGCCGCGCTCGGCACGGCCATCGAAAACGGCTTTCGCCTGCATCTGGCCGAACAAGGTGGCAAGTTCGGCGGGCGCGAGGTCGAGTTCTTCAAGGTCGACGACGAGTCCGATCCGTCCAAAGCCACCGACAACGTGAACAAGCTGATCAAGCGCGACAACGTCGACGTGATCGTCGGCACGGTGCACTCGGGCGTCGCGATGGCGATGGCCAAAGTCGCCAAAGACACCGGCACGCTGCTCATCGTGCCGAACGCCGGCGCCGGCGCGGTGACCGGGGCGATGTGCGCGCCCAACATCTTTCGCAGCTCATTCACGAACTGGCAACCCGGCTACGCCACCGGCGAAGCGATGGCCAAGAGCGGCCACAAAAAGGTCGTGACGATTACCTGGAAATACGCCGCCGGCGACGAGATGGTGGGCGGCTTCAAAGAGGCGTTCGAGAAGTCGGGCGGCCAGGTGATCAAGGAGCTGAACCTGCCGTTCCCGAACGTCGAGTTCCAGGCGCTGTTGACCGACATCGCTGCCGCGAAACCCGACGCCGTGTTCGCGTTCTTCGCCGGCGGCGGCGCCGTCAAGTTCGTCAAGGACTACGCTGCCGCGGGCCTGAAGAAAAACATTCCGCTGTTCGGCACGGGCTTCCTGACCGACGGCACGCTGGAAGCGCAAGGTGCCGACGCCGAGGGCATCTTCACCGCGCTGCACTACGCCGACAGCCTGGGCACGCCGCGCGACAACAAGTTTCGTCTCGAATACGCCAAGGCCTACAAACTTCAGCCCGACGTGTACGCGATGCAGGGCTACGACGCGGCGCAGATGCTGGCGATCGGCCTGACGGCGGTGAAGGGTGACGTGTCGAAGAAAGCCGAGTTCGCCGCCGCGCTGGAAAAAGCCAAGATCGACAGCCCGCGCGGCCCGTTCACGATTTCCAAGTCGCACAACCCGGTGCAAGACCTGTACCTGCGCCAGGTCGTCGGCAAGGAGAACAAGGTGATCGGCATCGCCAGCAAGGGACTGGAAGATCCGGGCCGCGGCTGCAAGATGTAAGGGTCGGGGTGAGGGGGTATCGACTGCACACCCACGATGGACCTCTCCACCTTCCTTATCCAGTGCCTGAACTCGCTCCAGTACGGCTTGCTGCTGTTCCTGGTGGCGTCCGGCCTGACGCTGATCTTCGGCATCATGGGCGTGATCAACCTCGCGCATGGCAGTTTCTACATGATCGGCGCGTACATGGCGTATGCGCTCGCGCCCTTCGTCGCCGGCACGTTCGGTGGCGGGTTTTTCGCGACGCTCGCCGTCGGCCTGGTGCTCGCGGTGCTGCTCGGCTACGTGCTCGAGTGGGCGTTCTTCAGCTTCCTCTATGAACGCGAACACCTGCAGCAGGTGTTGATGACCTACGGCCTGATCCTCGTGTTCGAGGAGTTGCGCAGCATCCTCGTCGGCGACGACGTCTACGGCGTGAAAGCACCCGACATCCTCGCCGGCACGCTGCCGCTCGGCGACGTGATGACGTATCCGATCTATCGTCTATTCATCTCGGGCGTTTGCCTGGCGCTCGCGCTCGGCATGTACTTCGTCTTCACGCGAACCCGCCTGGGAATGATGATCCGCGCCGGCAGCACGAACCGCGAGATGGTGCAGTCGCTCGGCATCGACATCAAGTTCCTCTACCGCGTCGTGTTCGCCGCCGGTGTGGCGATCGCCGTGCTCGCCGGCATGGTGGCGGCGCCGGTGTCGTCGGTGTATCCCGGCATGGGCAACACGGTGCTCATCATCTGCTTCGTCGTCGTCGTGATCGGCGGCATCGGCTCGATTCGCGGCGCGCTCGTCGCGGCGCTGCTGATCGGTGTGGTCGACACCTTCGGCAAGGTGATCTTCCCGCAGGCGGCGGGCGTGCTGGTCTATGTGTTGATGGCGCTGATCTTGCTTTGGAAGCCGGACGGCTTGTTCAAGGCGGGATGACGTCGATGGACCGAACTTTGATCTCGCCGCGCGCGCTGTTCGTCGGCGTCGCCTTCGCCGCGCTGGCCCTCTATCCGCTGGTCGCCGGCAAGTTCGGCGTCGATTTGATCGCCAAAATCATGATCTTCGCCGTGTTCGCCTTGAGCCTCGAACTGCTCGTCGGCGGCACCGGGCTCGTGTGCTTCGGCCAGGCGGCGTTTTTCGGCATCGGCGCGTACGCCACCGTGCTGCTCTCGCCGAAGAACGATGCGGCGTCGCTGCTCTGGCTGTTGCCGGCCTGCGTGCTGGCCGCCGCCGCTTACGCATTGATCGTCGGCGCGCTGTCGCTGCGCACCAAGGGCGTCTACTTCATCATGGTCACGCTCGCGTTCGCGCAGATGGCCTACTACGTCGTGCACGACACGCCGCTCGGCGGCGGCACCGACGGCATCTACCTCACCGCCAAGCCTGTTCTTTGGAGTGGATTCGGCGGCGCGCTCGATCTGGAGAAGGGACACGCCTTCTACTTCTTCATCCTGGCGAGTCTGGTGGGGGTGTTCGCCTTTCTCGCGCTGCTCGCGCGCTCGCGTTTCGGCCGCGCGCTGGCGGGCATCAAGGTCAACGAGCAGCGCATGCGCGCGACCGGTTTTTCGACCTACCCGTACAAACTTGCCGCGTTCACGATCTCCGGCGGCATCGCCGGCCTCGCGGGCTTTCTGTTCGCGGTGAAAGACGGCTTCGTCAACCCCGAGTTGTTGAGCTGGCATTTTTCGGGAGCCGTCCTCATCATGATCATCCTCGGCGGACTCGGCCACTTGCGCGGCGCGCTGATCGGCGCGTTTGCGTTCACGCTGTTGCAGGAGTTTTTCCAGTCCGAGGCGATATTCCGCGGCTTTGCCAAGCATTGGCATTTGGGGCTCGGCTTGGCGATCATCGCCAGCGTCGCGCTGTTGCCGCGCGGCTTGGTCGGCATTCCCGCGCAGGTGCGCGAGAGGCTGTTCGGCGCGCGGCGCCGGCCCTCGACGGAGGCTGCCGATGAACGGGTCTGACATCTTGCTGCGCGGGCGCGACATCACGCGCCGTTGGGGCGGCCTGGTCGCGGTGGATCGGGTCTCGATCGAATTGCAGCGCGGCGCGGTACACGCCGTGATCGGCACCAACGGTGCGGGCAAGTCGACGCTGATCAACATCCTGTCCGGAGAGATCGAGCCCAGCAGCGGCGAGGTCGAGCTGCTCGGCCAGGACGTCACCACGTGGAGCCAGCCCCGGCGCGCGCGCGCGGGCCTGGGCCGCAGCTACCAGCGCAGCACGATCTACCCGACGTTCAGCGTGTTCGAGAACTGCCGCCTCGCGGCCCAGGCGCGCACGCAGAAGCCCTGGGACTTCGGCAATGCATTGCAGTGCGAGGTCAGCAGCAGCGCGGCGCGTGCCGCCGCGGCGCGCGCCGG
>JANOLA010000572.1:0-2240 GCA_031419535.1 Burkholderiales bacterium
CGGGCAGCGCGTCGAGCGGCGTCGCGAGCAGCGACACGACGCCCCAGGCGCTGAGCATCAGGCTCGCGAGCAGCACCAGGAAGCGGTTGCCGATCGACCAGCGGATCAGCCGCGCGATCATGGCGTGGCCCCGTTCCTGCCGGCGGGCTGCGCCGGTGGCGCGTTCATGCGGGCCTCCACGCCCTTCAGGCTCGCCTCCGAATCGATCAGGAACTGCGACGACACCACAACGCGCTCGCCGACTTTCAAGCCGCGCTTCACTTCGGTCTGGCCGCCGCTCTCGACGCCGATTTCCACTTCCACCGGGCGGAAGTGGCCGCCGCCTTCATCGAGCATCACGAGCGTGCGTTTTCCGGTCATCAGCACCGCCTCGCTCGGAACCAGCAGCGCCTGAGCGCCGCGCGGATCGGCGAACTGCGCTTGCACGAACATTCCCGGAACCAGCACGCCGTTGCGATTGCCCAGCTCGATGCGGGCTTTGACGGTGCGAGTGACAGGGTTCACGTCGGGCAGCAGTGCCTCGAGCCGGCCGTCGAAGACCGCGCCCGGCAGCGCCGCGCTGCGCACCTGAACGCGCGCGCCGGGGCGCAGCAGCGCGGCCTGACTTTCCGGCACCTCGGCAGTCGCCCAGACACGGCTGAGGCCATTGATGCGAAACAGCGTCGCGCCGGCCATCACCGTCATGCCTTCGCGCACCAGTAACTCGCTGAGCACGCCGCCGATGGGAGCGATGACTTCGAATCGCGGCTGGCTTGCGCCGCTGTTCTGCACCTGCGCGATCTGCGCGTCGCTCATGCCGACCTGGCGCATGCGTTGGCGCGCCGCGTCGACCAGCGGCGCGAGGTCGTTGCCCTGCATGCGCGCGACGCCGAGAAACTCTTCCTGGGCGGCGACCCACTCCGGCACGTAGACCTCGGCGAGCAACTGGCCGGGGTTGACGCGGTCGAGCGTCGCGCGCACATGGAGCTTCTCGACGAAGCCGGCGGCGCGCGCCTGCACCACCACCTGGTTGCGCTCGTTGAAGGCGATGCTGCCCAGCGCCGTGACTTGCGGCGCGAGCGTTCCGAGCAGCACCGGCGCGCTGCGCACGCCGAGGTTTTGCTGGGTGCGCGGGCTCACGCTGACCTGGCTCGCCGACGTGTCCTCGGCAGCGCTGCCACCGCCCTTGTCGGCGTACACCGGCACCAGCATCATGTCCATGAACGGCGACTTGGCGGGCTTGTCGAACTTGGTTGCCGGGACCATCGGGTCGTGGTAGTAGAGGACCTTCGCGCCGGTGGCGGGGTCGATGTCACCGGCCTTGATGCCGGCCTCGATGTGGCGCCGCGTCGCTGCTTCGCCCTGGGGGATGCTCATCGCGCTGCGCTGCGGGAGGCCCATCGCGCCGCCCTGCGCCATCGGCTTGCCGAGTGGCACAGCACTGTCGCCATGGGCGGCGGGCGACGCGCCGTAACGGTAGCCGGCGTAGCCCGTGCCCGCCATCGCGGCCAAGGTGGTCAAGGCCGCGGCCACCAACAGATTGCGGTTCAGTGTCATGGTGCGCTCCTCGTTGCGTCGGGGTTCGGGATCAGGTAAGTCAACTGCGCCCACAGGCGTGCAAGCTCGATTTCGATGCGCAGGCGTTCGATGCGCAGGTCGATCTCGGCGCGGCGCGCTTCCAGCACGCCGGCCAGCATTCCAGCGCCGCCGCGGTACGCCGTGAGCGCCGCGCTGCTGCGCTGCTCGGCCAGCGGCAGCAGGCTTGCATCGAAGCGCTTCAATCGTGCGTCAACGCTGCGCCACTCTTCCAACATCGCGCGCACCTCGGCCCCATGGGCGCGCTCGGCGTCTTCGCGTTCCGCGGCGCTGCGCGCGGCCATCGCCTGCCGGCCGGCGAGCTCGCGGTCCTGGCGCTGCGCGCGGTTCCATTGCAGCGGCACCGACACGTACACCGACACCATGTTCGAATACGCCGGCCCGCGCTGGCTGAACATCAGCTCGACGCTCCAGTCGGCCTGGCGCTCGGCCTGCGCCACCGCGACGTCGGCCTGCGCAAGCGCCTCCTGGCGCGCCGCCGCTTCGATCAACGGGTGCCGAGCCAAATGCGCTTCCAGCTCGGTGCTTGCGGTCCAAAGCGGCGCGTCGAACGCCGGCCGCGCGGCGCTGGCGCGCTGCGCCGCGGCGCCGACCCAGCGTGCGAGCTGCGCGCCGGCGACGGCGATGTCGCGTTCGGCCAGCGCCACCGAGTCGCGCACCTGTTC
>JANOLA010000573.1:0-2703 GCA_031419535.1 Burkholderiales bacterium
GGGCGTTCCAGTGAGCCCGCGCAACATTTTCCCGAGCAACATCCAGGGCCTGCCCACCTGGTACGAAGTGCGCGTCAACGAACAGGGCTACCAGGGCCGGCGCGGCGGCTGCGACTTGATGATCGCGATGAACCCGCAGACCTGGGACAAAGACCTTGCCGAGATCGAGCCCGGCGGCTACCTGATGTACGACAGCTCCAAGCCGATGCCCCAAACGGCGGCGTCCAAACCGCGCTCCGACATCAACATCCTCGGCGTGCCGCTCACCGACCTTTGCGCCACGCGCTACACCGACCCGCGCGAACGCCAGCTGCTGAAGAACATCGTGTATGTGGGCGTGCTCGCGGCGCTGCTGGGCATCGAGCCCGAAGTCATCGCCACGCTGCTCGGTGAGCAGTACAAGGGCAAGGCGAAACTGATCCAGCCGAACCTCGACGCCTTCATGATGGGCCTGCACCACGGCCGAGAATATTTCGACGACGCGCTGGGCCTGAAGATCGAGCGCCGCAATGCCGTGGGCAAGCGCATCTTCATCGAAGGCAACGCTGCAGCGGCGCTGGGCTGCGTGTACGGCGGCGCGACGGTGTGCGCGTGGTACCCGATCACACCGTCATCGTCGCTCGCCGAGGCGTTCCAGAAGTACTGCGGCAAGCTGCGTGTCGACAAGGCCACGGGCAAGAACAAGTTCGCGATCGTCCAGGCCGAAGACGAAATCGCCTCGATCGGCATCGTCGTCGGCGCCGGCTGGAACGGCGCGCGCGCGTTCACCGCCACGTCGGGCCCCGGCATTTCGCTGATGACGGAGTTCATCGGCCTGGCCTACTTCGCCGAAATTCCGGTGACCATCATCAACGTGCAGCGCGGCGGGCCGTCCACCGGCATGCCCACGCGCACCCAGCAGGCCGATGTGCTGAGCTGCGCCTACGCGTCGCACGGCGACACGAAGCACGTGCTGCTGTTCCCGGAAGACCCGCACGAGTGCTTCGACTTCGCGGCGCGGTGTCTGGACCTGGCGGATCGCTTGCAGACGCCGATCTTCCTGATGACGGATCTGGACATCGGCATGAACCACCGCCTGTGCGAGCCGCTCGCGTGGGACGAGGGGCGCGACTATGACCGCGGCAAGGTGATGACGCACGCCGACCTGGAAGCCGGGCGCGACTTCGGTCGCTACCTTGACGTTGACGGTGACGGCATCCCGTACCGAACCTACCCGGCGACGCATCCGGAAAAGGGCGCCTACTTCACGCGCGGCACGACGCGCGACGCGTATGCGCGCTACTCGGAGGCCGGGCCCGACTACATGGTCAACGTCGAGCGCTTGTTGAAGAAGTTCGAGACCGCCAAGACGCTCGTGCCGCAACCGGTGCAGCGCGACGCCGCACGCACGACGCGCTTCGGCGTCATCTACTACGGCTCAACGAGCCCGGCGATGAACGAAGCCTTCGACACGCTTCGCGCGCATGGCGTGCATGTCGACCTGCTGCGCCTGCGCGCGTTCCCGTTCAGCGCCGCGGTCGACAAGTTCATCGCGTCGCACGAACATCTGTTCGTGATCGAGCAGAACCGCGACGCGCAACTGCGCACCCTGCTCGTCACCGAGCAGGAAGTGAACCCGGCCAAGCTGGAACCGGTGCTGCACTACGACGGCACGCCGATCACGGCGCGCTTCATCGTCGACGAAGTCGCTGCACGCATCAAGCGCTTCAACG
The DNA here is from genome assembly GCA_031419535.1 of Burkholderiales bacterium. Lineage (GTDB taxonomy): Bacteria > Pseudomonadota > Gammaproteobacteria > Burkholderiales > Burkholderiaceae_C > JAEMQF01. Next base: position 1,713 of record JANOLA010000573.1, read on the forward strand.
TCGAACCGCTGGTCAAAGGGAAAGTTGCATGACCTACATCGCCAAACCGAAGCTGCACCACCCCACGCTGCCGAAGAACTCGCTGGGGCTGACCCGGCGCGACTACGAAGGCAAGATTTCGACGCTGTGCGCCGGCTGCGGCCACGATTCGATTTCCGCGGCGCTGGTGCAGGCGTGCTGGGAACTCGCGATCGAGCCGCACCGCGTGGCCAAGCTCTCGGGCATCGGCTGCTCGTCGAAGACGCCCGACTACTTCTTGGGCAACTCGCACGGTTTCAACACCGTGCACGGCCGCATGCCATCCGTGCTGACGGGTGCGAACCTGGCGAACCGCGAGTTGCTGTACCTGGGCGTGTCGGGCGACGGCGATTCGGCGTCGATCGGCCTCGGCCAATTCGCGCACGCGATGCGCCGTGGCGTGAACATGACGTACATCGTCGAGAACAACGGCGTCTACGGCCTGACCAAGGGCCAGTTTTCGGCGACGGCCGACGCCGGCAGCAAGAGCAAAAAAGGCGCGATCAACAGCGACACCGCGATCGACCTGGTGAGCCTGGCGCTGCAGATGGGTGCGAGTTACGTGGCGCGCAGCTTCTCGGGCGACAAGGAACAGCTCGTTCCGCTCATCAAAGGCGCGCTGCGCCACGGCGGCGCCGCGTTGCTCGACGTCATCAGCCCCTGCGTCGCGTTCAACAACCATGCCGGCAGCACGAAGAGCTACGACTATGTGCGCGAGCACAACGAAGCCGTGAACCGCATCGACTTCATGCCCAGCCGCGACGCGATCACGACGAAGTACGCCCCCGGCGAAGTGATCGAAGTGACGCAGCACGACGGCAGCATCTTGCGCCTGCGCAAGCTCGCCGGCGGCTACGACGCAGGCGACCGCCTCGCGGCGCTGAGCCACATCGCTGCGCATGAAGCGCGTGGCGAAATCCTCACCGGCCTGCTCTACGTGAACGCGGCGGCCGAAGACCTGCACGCGCACTTG
>JANOLA010000574.1:0-5022 GCA_031419535.1 Burkholderiales bacterium
TCTTGTGATCGGTCTCTGCTCAACGGCTCTGACCTCGGCATCGCGGTGCGAAATCAGTGTAGCAGTGGCACGCCGGTTGCTCGCGTCCGGCGAAGCCTTGTGCGACTGTCTGCGAGACCACCTGCGAGACTCCCTGCGAGACCACCCGCGCGCCTGTCGATAATGGCGCATGACTGAACCCACGGAGTGGTTGCGCGTCGAATCGCTCGACATCGAAGCACAGGGCGTTGCTCACAACGCGCAGGGCAAAGTGGTCTTCATCGACGGCGCGTTGCCGGGCGAAGAGGTCACCGTCCACGTGACCCGGCGTAAGAACCAGTGGGAGCAGGCGACGCCGCTGGCGTGGCGGCGCCAGAGCTCGCAGCGCGTCACGCCCCTTTGCCCGCACTACGGAACCTGCGGTGGCTGCAAGATGCAGCACTTGCACGTCGGCGCGCAACTGGCGATCAAGCAGCGCGCACTGGAGGACAGCTTGTGGCACATCGGCAAAGTGCGGGCCGAGCAGTGGTTGCGGCCGATCGAAGGGCCGGCCTGGGGGTATCGCTTTCGCGGCCGCCTGTCGGTGCGCTTTGTGGCGAAGAAGGCCAAGGTGCTGGTCGGCTTTCACGAGCGCAAGTCGAGCTTCGTTGCCGACATGGAACGTTGCGAAATCATGCCTCCTGCCTTGAGTGCGCTGCTGCTCCCGCTGCGCGAGCTGATTGCCAGCATGGTGGAACGCGACCGGCTGCCGCAGATCGAATTCGCGCTCGGCGATTCGGTCACGGCGCTGGTATTGCGCCACCTTGAGCCTCTGGGCGCGGCCGACCTGGACCGGCTGCGCGCGTTCGGCGCCGCGCACCGGGTGCAGTGGTGGCTGCAACCCAAAGGCCCCGACAGCGCCCACCCGATTTCAGGCGGCGACGCAGAGCTGAGCTATGCGCTGCCCGAGTTCGGCATCGAGATTTTTTTCATACCGACCGACTTCACCCAGATCAATTCGCAGATCAATCGGGTTCTGGTCGAGCGCGCCATCCGGCTGCTCGACCCGCAGCCTGATGAGCGTGCGATCGATTGGTTCTGCGGTCTGGGCAACTTCACGCTGCCGATCGCCACGATGGCGCGCGAAGTCCTGGGAATCGAGGGCAGCCCAGCCCTGGTGCAGCGCGCGCGCGACAACGCGGCGCACAACAGGCTGCACGAGCGCGCTCGCTTCGATGCGCGCAACCTGTTCGAGATGTCCGCCGCCGGCTTGGCTGCAATCGGGCCGGCCGACAAGTGGCTCGTCGATCCACCTCGCGAAGGGGCGTTTGCGCTGGCCAAGGCATTGGCCGACCTGAGCGAGAGCCCGGCGGGCGCCGCCAGCGGCGTCATGCCCAAACGAATCGTCTACGTGAGTTGCAATCCGGCGACGCTGGCTCGCGACGCCGGATTATTTGTGCATCGTGCCGGCTATCGCTGCACGGCGGCGGGGGCGGTCAACATGTTTCCCCATACCGCGCATGTGGAGAGCATCGCGGTGTTCGAGCGCGCGTCAACGCCCGCGGCCACGGCATCGGTTCCGACACCACACTCGCCTGGCGCACCATGAAAAATGGGGCCCACGGGCCCCATTGCATGCGCGAAGGATTCGCGCCTCAGTCGTTGTTGTTACTGCCAGCGATGCCGAGCAGCGCCAGCAGGGACTGGAACACGTTGTACAGGCTGAGGTAGACGCCCAGCGTCGCGGTGATGTAGTTGGTTTCTTCACCGTCCTGCACGCGCTTCAGGTCGTACAGAATGAACGCTGAGAAGATGCCGATCGCTAGCACGGCAATCGTGATCATCAGCGCGCTCGACTGCAGGAAGATGTTCGCCAACCCAGCCACCAGCAGCATGATGGCGCCGATGAACAGCCACTTGCCCATCGCGGTGAGGTCGCGCTTGATCACCGACGAGAGTGACGCCATCCCGAGGAAGATCAGCCCGGTGCCCGTGAAGGCGGTCATGATCAAGCCGGCGCCGTTGGCCAGGCCGAGCACGGCGCCGATCAATCGCGACAGCATCAATCCCATGAAGAACGTGAAGGCCAGCAGCACCGGCACGCCGGCGGCGGAGTTCTTCAGTTTTTCAATCGCGAAGATGAATCCGAAGGCGCCCACGAGAAAGACGATGGCGCTCATCCCGACGCCCATGCCGCGCACGAGCCCGGTGGACACGCCGAGCCAGGCGCCGGCGACGGTGGGCACCATCGACAGCGCGAGCAGCCAATAGGTATTGCGCAAGACACGGTTGCGTTGCTCAACCGAAACGCTTGTGCCGAAACCGCCAGCGTAGGCAGTTTGCAGGTTTTGATCCATGGAACCTCCGGGTTGTGACCAATGGGCGTTGAGACCCCGAATCCAAATTCTAGTTCCCTGGCGCAAGGATTGGGAACTACAACAGCCTGGGCGGGTTTCTCGCGTGTCGGGAGTCTCGCACGGCGGGGCGAGCAGCGCCAACTGCCTGACCCGCGCCAGATTCGCACGAAGATGGCGCATACTCATCGGCCGCCGACTTGCCAAATTTGCCAAATGGCCCGCTTATCATGCTGAGTCGACCCTGCCTCACGCTCGACGATGTGAAGCGCATCGCCGCCGCGGCCGAGGCCGAAGCGACCCGAAACTCGTGGACCGTGACCCTGGCGATCGTCGACGACGGCGGTCATTTGCTGTGGCTGCAACGCCTGGACGGTGCGGCGCCGATTTCAGCGCACATTGCACCGGCCAAGGCACGCACAGCGGCCCTCGGGCGGCGTGAGAGCCGGGTCTACGAGGAAAGCATCAACCAAGGTCGGTTTGCATTCCTGAGCGCGCCGGAACTCGAAGGGATGCTCGAGGGGGCCGTGCCGATCTTCGTGCAGGGGCATTGCCTCGGCGCGGTGGGGGTCAGCGGCGTGAAAAGCAGCGAAGACGCGCAGGTCGCAAAGGCCGGCATCGCGGCGCTCGGCGCATAGGGGCGTGGCCTCGGGTTGAGGCTGCTGCGGGCGAACGCGTCGAATATACTTCGACGGTTTATCCGCAACCATCCTCGCCCAGCGAAACTCGTCGCAGTTTGCGCTCGGAGACTCCCCGCAGGTTTCTTCCGTCGTCTTTTGCCGCATCGGGCAAAACTGGGTGTGCGCACGAATGGAGAGCCTGGTGCCGTCGCAACTGCTGACCCCTCAACCCCAAGCGATGCTCGCGCTCGTGGACGGAACGGTATTTCGAGGAATCTCGATCGGCGCGACCGGCCGCACGGTGGGTGAAGTGGTCTTCAACACGTCGATGACCGGCTACCAGGAAATCCTCACCGATCCCAGCTATTGCCGCCAGATCGTGACGTTGACCTACCCGCACATCGGCAACTATGGCGTCAACGAACAGGATGTCGAGTCGTCGAAGGTGCAAGCCGCGGGTTTGGTCATCAAGGAGCTGCCGGTTCTCGATTCCAACTTTCGCAGCACGACGTCGCTCGCGCATTATCTGAAAGCTCAGAAGACGGTGGCCATTGCCGGAATCGACACACGCCGTCTGACGCGCCTTCTGCGCAGCAAGGGCGCGCAGAACGGCTGCATCCTGAGCCTGCCAATCCATGAAGCGCTGACCGAGGCGCATGCCGAGCAAGCCCTTGCCGCTGCCAGGGCGGCGCCGAGCATGGCCGGTCTCGACCTCGCGCGCGAGGTCAGTTGTGTCGAGCCGTTCGAATGGAACGAGTCGACTTGGACTCTCGAAGCCGGCTACGCCAAGTCCGCGGCGCGAACGCACCACGTGGTGGCCTATGACTTCGGTGCCAAGCGCAACATCCTGCGCATGCTCGCCAACCGCGGCTGCCGGGTCACCGTGGTGCCGGCGCAGACGCCGTCCAGCCAAGTGCTGGCGCTGCGGCCCGACGGAATCTTTCTCAGCAACGGACCCGGCGACCCCGAGCCCTGCGACTACGCGATCAAGGCGGCGCGCGAGCTGATTGATCGCGCGATCCCGACCTTCGGGATCTGCCTCGGCCACCAGATCATGGCGCTCGCATCGAATGCACGCACCTTCAAGATGAAGTTCGGGCACCACGGCGCGAACCATCCGGTGAAGGATCTGGATTCCGGAAGGGTCTGCATCACGAGCCAGAACCACGGCTTCGCCGTTGACGAAGCTTCGTTGCCGGCGAATTTGCGGCCCACGCATGTGTCGTTGTTCGACGCCACCTTGCAGGGTCTTGCGCGCACTGACCGGCCTGCGTTCAGTTTTCAAGGCCATCCGGAAGCCTCACCCGGACCGCACGACTTGGACTATCTGTTTGATCGATTCATCGACTCGATGCGCACCGCTCGCGCGGACTCGCGCGGAGCGCACCATGCCTAAGCGCGCCGATCTGCATTCGATTCTGATCATCGGCGCCGGGCCGATCATCATCGGCCAAGCCTGCGAGTTCGACTATTCCGGGGCCCAGGCGTGCAAGGCGCTGCGCGAAGAGGGCTTCAAGGTCATCCTCGTGAACAGCAACCCGGCGACGATCATGACCGACCCGGGAATGGCCGACGTGACCTACATCGAGCCGATCACCTGGCAAGTGGTCGAGCGCATCATCGACAAGGAGCGGCCCGACGCGATATTGCCGACGATGGGCGGGCAAACCGCGCTCAACTGCGCTCTCGACCTGCACCGCCACGGCGTGCTGGCGAAGTACGGGGTCGAGATGATCGGCGCGAACGAACGCGCCATCGAGAAAGCCGAAGACCGGCTCAAGTTCAAGGACGCGATGAGTTCCATCGGCCTGGCATCGGCGCGCAGCGGCATCGCGCACTCGATGGTCGAGGCCTTGGCGGTGCAGCAGCAGATCCTCGCAGTGACGGGCGGCAATGGCTTTCCGATGGTGATCCGCCCGAGCTTCACGATGGGCGGTACCGGTGGTGGCATCGCCTACAACCCCGAAGAGTTCGAGGAGATTTGCAGGCGCGGCCTGGACCTGTCGCCCACGCACGAGTTGTTGATCGAAGAGTCGCTGATTGGTTGGAAAGAGTTCGAGATGGAGGTCGTGCGCGACAGCGCCGACAAC
>JANOLA010000575.1:0-5695 GCA_031419535.1 Burkholderiales bacterium
TCGCTGGTGGGTGTCCAGCAGCGAGACCAGTCCCTGTGCATTGAACCACGCCTTCGGGAACGCCTGGTTCATGTGACTCGCGCCCGAGTTCCACCACGGCCCACGACCGTTGGTGGCGCTCTTCCATGCCCTTGACGGCTCCAGTTGGCGGCGCATCAGCATGTGTGCTCTGGCGTGTACCCGCTTGGCCTGGCGCCACAACAGGCAGCGCAGGCGCCGCCTGATCCAGCCGTCGATCTCCTCCAGCGGCGTGCGCGCATCGGTGAGCTTGAAGTAGCCCATCCAGCCACGCAGCTTCGGATTCAACTCGGCGGGCACTGCTCCCCGGCCTGAACCCGTGGCTCGAGTCCGAGAATGTCGGCTCGAAGATGGGTTGCAGCACTTGCAACAGCGCTTGCTGGATCAGCCTGTCCACCACCGTCGGTATGCCCAGTGTCCTGACCCCGCCTGGCCCTTTACCGGAACCGGGCTTGGGAATGTCCACCGCGCGCACCGCCTGCGGCATGTAGCTGCCGTCCAGCAGCGCCTGTCTGATGCGGGGCCAATGTTGTTGAAGGTGCGGCTTCAGTTGCGCGACCGTCATCTTGTCGATGCCGCCCGCGCCCTTGTTGCGCATCACCCTTTATGGGCCACGAAGGGGCCCCTACGGGCCCTGGCCCGCCACAGGTTCTCTCTTTCGACAACGGCCTCCATCAGCCGCCGCCCTTCCAGCGCCATCCCAGGCGCGTTCGCCGCTTCGGACTCGGCACCCACAGCGGGGCTTGGCGCATTCCGTGCGCCGCCTCCCTCCCGGGCCGTCGTTGCCGACACTTGTGCTTCGTCGTCCATCGCGAGAGTCGCGCCGTGGCGCATTCACCTTCCGTTCGGTCCTTCGGCACCAGATGGGCTGCCTACTATGACCTCTGCTGACTTCTGCCGCCGCGTCCCTTGGCCTCGCGACCTCGGTAGCCCTCTCGGGCACGGCGGCAGATCTCCCCGGGTATGACACACCCACCTTCACGCTTATGCCTGTCGGATATACGCCGTGACGTTCTGTGCAAGTACCGGGCTTCGACGATATTGGCCGTCTCACCCCATCACAGCGCCTGATCCGCTTCCTGTTCGTCAGGCCAGCGCTTTGCCTTCGGCTTCCTTCAGACTCGCAGTCGCCCGCGAAACCCTTGCCGTTCGGCTAACTCTTCCCCTTGCCGGGTGAGTAGAGGACTTGCACCTCCAAGTGGGTGCGCCCTGCCGGGCGCACCAATGACAAAGGGCTCGCAACGCGAGCCCTTTGTATTCAATCCCATCGGTCTCGGCGCAACCGCGCCGTGGGATCAACTCAAGCGGCGGGAGTGGGCTGCACGCCTTGTGCGGTCGCGCTCAATTGCGACTGGCGGGGCAGGCGTCGATCGGCTTTGAACGCGTCGTAGGCGATCGCGGCGCAGATCGGGGCCAGGCACAGCACCCCCATCCAAAACAGAACTCCGAAAAAAGTCATCTCAGTCCCTTTCAATTCGTGCCCGCAGGTGTGGCGAAGTGTGTGGAACGGAATTGTCCCGATGCTGCCGGGGGCCGCCTGTAAGCAGATGGTGCGTTTTGTGACCGAATTGCGCTGCGCGCGTACTGAGCGCTGGTCGTCGACGACGAGCGGGGTCAGTTTGTCTGGGATCGGAGCCGCTGGGGAGATCGCGATCGGTGGCGTGCGCCCTACCCCGCCCTGCCGAAGAAACGCGGCACGGCGAGAACGAAATCGGGCCAGTAGGTGATCACGACGAGCGTGAACGCGAGCGGGATGTAAAACGGCAGGATCGCGCGCGAGATCTGCGCCAGGCTCACCTTCGCGATGTCCATCATGATGAACAGGATCACGCCGAACGGCGGCGTGAGCGTGCCGATCAGCAGGTTCACGACGATGACGATGCCAAAGTGCACCGGGTCGATGCCCAGCGCCACGATGGTCGGAAACAAGGTCGGCGTGGCAATCAGCAGAATCGCCGTCGTCTCCATGAAGCAGCCGATGACCAGCAGCGCGATGTTGATGATGGCCAGGATGACGTACTTGTTGTCGGAGATCGACAGCATCAATGCGGCGAGCTTCATCGGCGCCTGCGAGGTGGCGACGATCCAGCCGAACGGCACGGCGCAGGCGATGATGAACACCAGCACGCCGCAGGTCACGAAGGTGTCGCGGCACGCTTCCAGCAGATCGTGCCGCGTGAGTTCGCGCTGCGCGAAACCGAGCAGCGCGGCGTACACGACCGTCAGCGCGCCCAGCTCGGTGGGCGTGGCCACGCCGGCGAGCAGCCCCACGGTGAGCAGAATCGGCGCCGCCAGGGCCGGCAAGGCGCGAACGAAGGTGCGGCCCAGGCGCGGCAAGGACATCGGTGTCGTCGGTGGCGCGGCCACGCGCCCGGTGCGCACCATCCAGTAAATCATCGCCATCAGCGCGCCGCCCATCAGGATGCCCGGCAAGAACCCGGCGAGGAACAGGTCGGCCACCGACACCTGCACCATCACGGCGTAGACGACCATGATGACCGAGGGCGGGATGATCGGGCCGATGATCGCCGAAGCGGCGCTGACGGCCGCGGCGAACGCGGGGTCGAAGCCTTCCTTGCGCATCGCCTTGACTTCCACGACGCCCAGGCCCGCCGCGTCGGCCTGCGCCACGCCGCTCATGCCGGCGAAGATCATGCTCGCGACCACGTTCACATGCGCCAGCCCGCCGCGAATGTGGCCCACGAGCGCGCCGGCGAAGGCGAAGATGCGATCGGCGATGCCGGCCCGGTTCAGCAAATGGCCGGCGAGCACGAACAGCGGAATCGCGATCAGCACGAAGCTGTCCAGCCCCGTTCCCATGCGCTGCACCACGATCGACAGCGGCACCGGCTGCGTGAAGGCGATCGTCGCGATCGACGACAGCGCCATCGCGAAAGCGACCGGCACTTCGAGGATCACGAGCAGGGCGAACAGCCCGAACAGCATCCAGAGCGTCATCGGCGCACGTCCGCGGGCGCGCGGCCCCTTGCCAACACCAGCAGCTCTTGCAGCAACAGGTAGAGCGATGTCAGCGCCATCGACGCCGCCGACAGCGTGAGCGGCAGCGAATAGAACCAGCTGCGCGGCAGCTCGATCGGCAGCGAGATCGTCTTGGAGCGGCCCTCCACGCCCATCACTTTGTGGCCTTGCACGATCAGCACGGCCAGCGTGAGCAGCACCAGCGCCCACACCAGAATGCGCAGCGCCGCCGCGGGCCGGGGCGCGAGGCGCGAGCCGAAGGTCGAGATCAGGATGTGCCGGCCCTGCTTGAGGCCGAGGCTCGCGCCGACGAACACCATCCAGATGAACGCATAGGTCGCGGTTTCTTCCACCCACGCGATCGGGCGGCCGAGCAGGTAGCGCGAGAACACCTGCACCGTGATGGCGATGACGATCAGCGCGATCAGGGCCACGCCGAGGCCCTGCTCGAGCGCGCCGATGCGGTCGAGCCCGCGTTTGTAAAGGGTCAGCATCAGCGCTGAGTCGACGTCAGTGCGATGCGAGAGTCACAGCTTCTGGATTTGGTCCCACAGCCCCGGCGCCCAGGCGCCGTCTTTTTCCATCTTCACCACGCCGTCCTTGGCACGCTGCTGGATCGGCGCCTTGTCGATGTTCGTGACCTTGGCACCTTCGCTGGCCATCTTGCGCACCACGTCTTCGGTTTCGAGCTGCGCCGTCTTGCGCGTGTTTTGCACCGCCTCTTGCGCGCAGTCGCCGAGCAGCTTTTGCATGTCGGCCGGGAGGGCCGAGTACGACTTGTCGTTGACCGTGATGTGCGCCGAGGACATGAGGTGGTCGGTGCGGATCACGTTCGTCGCGGCTTCGTGAAACTTGGCGGCGTAGGCAGAAGAGATGGGCCCTTCGGCCGCCTCGACGACGCCGGTTTTCAGGCCGAGGTAGATCTCGCCCCAGGCCAAGCGCGACGGCCGCGTGCCCAGCGTTTCCCAGAGCGTGAGGTAGGTCTTGATTTCGGGAACGCGCATCTTGATGCCGTTCAGGTCATTCAGGCTGCCCACCGGCTTCTTGGAGAACAAGATGCGCGGCTGCGTGGGCGCGGCGGCGAGGATGCGCAGGCCCTGCTCCTTGCGCAGCTTTTCCGCCATTGCGGCGTAGGTGGGGCTGTCGAGGAACTTCTGCATGTGGTCGGCGTCTCGGAAGGTGAAGCCCCACGCGAGGATCGCGTAGTCCTTGACCCAGTTCGCAAACCAGTCGAGAACGTCACCGTAGATGTGCACCGAGCCCTGCATCATCTGCTCGATCACCTGCACGTCGTTGCCGAGCTGCTCGCCCTGGATGAAATTGACCTTCAGCTTGTTCGCGGCCTTGTCGTTCACGCACGCGGTGAAGCGCAGGTTCTGGCGGTCGAGGATCGAACCCAGCGCGTCGGATCCGCCGAGTGTGAGCACGGTTTGCGCGTGCAGCGGCGCCGCGAGCAGCGCGCTGGCGGCGAGCAACAGGGAGGGGAAGGTCTTGGTCATCGTGTCTCCTGGTCAGTGTTGTTGTGCCCTGGCGGGGGTCGAGCGCCGTCAGGTTTGCTGGGCACGTGGCAAACCGGCTTGGGTGTCGAAATAGCGCCGCTCGAGGGCGGTCTGGTTTTCGTAGATCGATCCTTGGTTTTTCGCCGGCGGCAGCGGCATGCGGATCGGGCACGCGACCGTGCGCGGCACGACACTGGGTTCACCGACGATCAAGCGGCTGTTGAATTCGTCCCAGTCGGGCACGCCCGCCAGGGGAAACGCGTCGGCTGCGCCGAACTCATAGAGCAGCAGGTTGCGCGAATGCGCGGAGCGGTTTTCCGCCGAGCCGTGCACGGCGCGCACGTGGTGGAACGAACACGAACCGGCCGGGGCGACGCACGGGACTGCTCGCGAGAAGTCGAGGCCGTCGCGCGCCGGCTCCATCGCGCCGCAGAAGCTGCCGTCGGGGCCGTGATGGTCGTAGGTCGGGCCACGGTGGCTGCCGGGCAGCACCAGCATCGGGCCGTTCTCGGGCGTGGCGTCGTCGAGCAACACGCCCACGGCGAGCAGATCGTCGTTGGTGTGCGGGTAGAAAGCCCAGTCCTGGTGCCACTCGACCGGCGAGCCGTACTGCGGCGCTTTCAGGTTGAGTTTGGAGCCGTGCAGGCGAATCCCGCTCGGGCCGAGCAGCGCCGACAGCACGTCGAGCAGTCGCGGCGAACGCATGAACTCGGCGAACACCGGGTCCACCAGGTGCGGTTTCTTGATGCGCCGCACCCTCGGCTCGGCGCGGCTGTGGCCGGGCTCGAGGTCGTAGACGTTGTCGTGCTCCGAGACATTGCGCGCCGCGTCGATCAGGCCGGCGAGCACCTGTTTCATTCGACGCCGGGTCACGTCGTCGAGCAGGCCTTCGACGACGATGACGCCGTCACGCCGATAGCGCTCGTTGGTGGCGGGGTCCAGAACGGCCATGCTTCAACTCCGTGAGAGTGCCCCCAGGCCGACGACATACGTCGTCCGCCCCAAAGGCCACGAAGGGGCCCCTTCGTGGCCTTTGGGGATGAGGAAACTTCGGTCGGCCGTGCGTTTCCTCATGAGCGGCGAGGCTCGATGGTAGCGCGGCTGCGCCGCTCAGCGTGGTAGCGCGGCTGCGCCGCTCAGCGCCGCATGGCTCGCGACAGCAGCAGCACCGGCACCAAACCAACGAGACCGATCGCCAG
>JANOLA010000576.1:0-9977 GCA_031419535.1 Burkholderiales bacterium
CTGCTGCATGAGATCGCCACCAAGTACCCCGAGCGCATCGTGATCTTCGATGCGCCCCCGCTGCTGTCCACGACCGAGTCCAGGGTGCTGGCCGCGCGCATGGGCCAGATCATCATGGTGGTGGCGGCCGATCAGACCCAGTCGCTGGACCTGGCCCAGGCCTACACCGCGCTCGAACACTGCCCCCATGTCTTCAGCGTCCTGAACCGCTCCAGCCTCGCCTCCGAGAACCGCCACTATGGCTATTACGCGGATTGAGCGCACCGGCATGGCCGAATCCTTCACGGTGATCGCCCATCGCGGCATGCGACCTGCCTGAGAGGTTGAGAGTCTTTCGATCATGCCCGCTCATCACGCCAGAAGGCTCCTGCTCGTCGTTGCAAATGCTCGCCATAGCCCGAGCTATGGCTGCGCTTTGCGCCAAGATCGGCCGCCTGCTGGCGCGCTGCTCGGGCACGCCCGAAAAACTCTCAACCTCTGACGCCGAGCGATGTACGAAGCGCATTTCGGGTTCAGCGGCCCGCCCTTTCAGCTCGTACCGGACCCAGGTTTCTTTTTCGGCAGCCGCGGGCACAGCAATGCGCTGGCGTTTCTTCAGGCGGCGGCTCAACAGGGGGACGGTTTTCTCGTCGTCACTGGTGAGATCGGCGCGGGCAAGACGACGCTGGTGCGGACCCTGCTTGAAGGGCTGGACAAGACTCGGGTCGTGGCCGCGACGATGGTCAGCACTCAACTCGAGTCGGACGATTTGCCGCAGGCGGTCCTGCTCGCCTATGGCGCCCCCAATACCACGCGCGCCCGAGGCAAGCCGAACGCGAAACTCGAGGCGTTTCTGATCGGCCTTGCCGAGCAGGATCGGCGCGCGTTGCTGATCGTCGACGAGGCGCAAAACCTGGGCCACGCGCTGATCGAAGAACTGCGCATGCTCAGCAACTTGCAAGTCGGCGCGAAACCCTTGCTGCAGGTGTTTCTGGTCGGCCAGCCGGAACTGCGAACGCTGTTGCAGGCCAAGGCGATGGAGCAACTGCGCCAGCGCGTCACCGCGTCATGCCACCTGGGCCCACTCGATCCGAACGAGACGCGCGCGTACGTGGAACACCGCTTGCGCCGAGTGGGCTGGACCTCGAACCCGCCGTTCGAGGACGCTTCCTACGCGGCGCTGCATCGATGGACGGCAGGAATTCCCCGGCGCATCAATCGATTGTGCAATCGTGTGCTGCTCGCGGCGTTCCTCGAACGCCAGGAGGCGATCACCGCGCACTCGGTCGAACAGATCGCGCGCGACCTGCGCAGCGAAATCGGCGAGTCCGATGATCCGGTGCCGATGCAGCCGAGCTTTGTGTCCGCGCCGGCTGCGCCACAACCAACGTCCCAATCAACGTCTCAATCAACATCTCAGACGGCGCCTCAATCGACGCTGAAAACTCGTCCCGCAGAATCAATCGAAGCGCAAAGCGCCGCGCCGATCGCGGCAGCGACCCTTGCTGCCGCAGCGCCGGCCGAGGCGACCGCAACAGAGCACGTCGCAGCGGCCCGCACTGCAGACCAGGCACCGAGTGCGGCCGCGGAACCGCCGGCCAAACCCGCGGCGCAGGACGCACCTCCGGTACCGGCGAACATTCCCACGCCCACCTCGGCACCCACTTCTACCGGCACGAAGCCCGTTTCCACCGACGATCCGCTCGTCGAGGAAGACGAAGAAGAAGAGCCACTCGACAAGCGCGTCGCAGTTCCGATGGCGAACGCCCCGGCCAAGACCGCGACCCCATTGCCAGCGGCGCTGGCGTTGCCTGCCAAGCACGCCCTGCCGGACTTGAAAGGCGTCGTCGCCGCCCACGAAACGCGTCCTGCTCCGCGCGACGGCATGCACGGCAAGGCCGCGGCCCAAGTCACACCGCGCTCCGGCGAAAGCGGCGCGGACAAACAGCTAGATGCGCCGTCGCGCGACGCCGCGGTGCCGCCAGCCCGGCCGGCGCAACGCGCCCAGCTTGAGGCGCGCAAGACGCCTGGCCCCGAGGTGCGCGGCGCCGTCTCGCCGACGCTGCGTGCGCCGGTCCTCGAGCCGCTCGTGCTGCTGGTCGACAGCGTCGGCGAATACGTGAAAGCGCGCGCGCTCACGCGTACCTTGGGCGAAGACCGAAGCTTGCCGCCGACCCTGATCGTGCACACCGGCAGCCTTTCAAGCTTGAATGTCGGCGAAGAACTTGCCGGCGTGATGCCGCAAACGACGCAGGATGTGCATCTCGACATCAACGACCAGGGTGGCGCCGCGAGCGCGGCCCTTGCGATCACACGCTTCGACGCGATGCTGCGCGCCTACCGGCCCCGGGCGCTGATCGCGATGGGCGCGAGCGACACCTTGCTCACCTGCACCCTGTTCGCGCACAAGAGCGGCGTGCCGGTGCTGCGCAACGACGCCGGACGGCGCCGCGCCTGGTCGCGCCCGGGTGAAGAGATGAACGCCGCGTTGCTGGAGCGCCTGGCCGACAGCTCCTACATCGGCGACATGGCGACCTTCTACACGCTGTACCGCGAAGGCATCCCGACCGAACGAGTGCTGCTGGTGGGCAACCTCGCCGACAACGTGATTCATTGTGCCGACCATCACACCGTGAACGGCCGGGAAATCCTGCGCCGCGCCGGGATCGCGGCCGACCCACTCTTCGGCCCGCGTGGCTACGCCTTGAGCACCGTGCAGTTCGAGTCTTCGCGCGCCACGCACGAAGAGGCCGTTGAAGTGATCGCCATGTTGACCCAGGTCGCCGCCGAGCTGCCCGTGGTGTGGGCCGTGAATGCATCGACGCTGCGCGAAATCGAGGCGCTCGGCAAGCTCAATGCGCTGCGCCAGGCGCGCATTGACGTGGCCGCGTCGCTGGCCTATCTCGACTGCATCGATCTGCTGCGCGGCGCGCGCTGCCTGCTGGCCGGCGACGCCGGACGTTTTCTCGACGACGCGGTGGCGTTGCACGTGCCCAGCATCGTGCTCGGCAAGGGGATCGTCGTCCCGGTGAAGAGCACCGAAGCGCTGCAGCTCGGCGCGGCGTTGCCGGCGGACAAGCTGTTTGCCGCGCTGACCGATGTGCTCAGCGTCGACGCGGACGCGGCCGAACCCGCAGCGTTCTGGGATGGCGGCCCTGCGGCACGCATTGCCTTGCATTTGACGGAGTGGCTGCCCCAGCAGATGGGCTTCGGCAAGCGCGGCACGCAGGCTGCCGTGCCGACGCCATCCACGCCTCGCGTCGCGCCGCGCAGCGATGCCGTCGTGGAAGGCGCCGACGCGGGCTGACTGGGCCGACCCGAACCGAACGGGCCGAACGGGGTAGGCCGCCGACGCCTATCGCCGACGCCTGCCGAGACACCCGGCGCGTTGTCCGGACGATTCATGACGCACCCGCGCCGTCATGCCAAGGCTTCGTCGAGCACCTCGATCCAATGCCGCACCGGAGTCGTCGTGCCGCTTTGCAGGTGTTGGATGCAGCCGATGTTGGCCGAGACGATCGCCTGGGGCCTCACGCCATTCAAATGGCCGTTCAAGTGTTCGAGCTTGCGGTCGCGCAGTTGCGTCGCGAGGTCCGGTTGAAGAATCGAATAGGTACCAGCCGAGCCGCAGCACAGGTGAGCTTCGGCCGAGGCGAGTTTCACCTCGAAACCCAGGCCGGCAAGCGTGGTCTCGATCGTGCCGCGCAGTTGCTGGCCATGCTGCAGGCTGCAGGGCGGGTGCAGGGCGAGCCGCGTCAATCGACCCGATTCCTTGGTTCGCAACAGCGGTTTCAGCCTGGGCCCGATGTCGGGCAGCAGTTCGCTCAGGTCGCGTGTCAGTTCGGCGATGTGCCGGGCCCGTTGCGCGTACTCGGGGTCGGCGGCCAGTGCGTGACCGTATTCCTTGACGGTGACACCGCAGCCCGACGCGTTCATCACGATCGCCTCCACCGCCCCGGAGTCGACCTGCGGCCACCAAGCGTCGACGTTGCGCCGCATGTCGGCAAGGCCACCGGCGCGGTCGCCGCCGTGGCTGCGAATCGCGCCGCAGCAACCGGCGCCATCGGCCACCAGGGTCTGGATGCCCGCGGCGTCGAGCACCCGGGCCGTCGCGCTGTTGATGTTGGGCAGCATGGCCGGCTGCACGCAACCGAGCAGCAACAGCACCTTGCGCGGGTGCTCGCGCGTCGGCCAGCGGTGCGCGCTCGCGCCGGCACGCGGCGGCACCTTGTTCTTCAACGCCGCGGGCAACAGCGGCCGCAGCCATTGGCCAAGCTTGAACGCGGGCGAGAACAGCGGTGACGTGAGGCCTTCCCTCAGTACCCAGCGCAGCGCCGTTTCAGGGGCAGGGCGTTCGACGCGCTCTTCGACGATGTGGCGGCCGATGTCCACCAGCCGCCCGTATTCGACCCCCGACGGGCAGGTGGTTTCACAGTTGCGGCAGGTCAGGCACCTGTCCAGGTGCAGTTGCGTCTTGCGTGTCACAGGGCCGCCTTCGAGCACCTGCTTCATGAGGTAGATGCGCCCGCGTGGCCCGTCGAGCTCGTCGCCCAGCAGTTGATAGGTGGGGCAGGTCGCGGTGCAAAAACCGCAGTGCACGCACTTGCGCAGGATCGCCTCGGCCTCGCGTCCGTCCGCGCTGTTCTGGAATTCGGGGCTGAGTCGGGTCTGCATGGCTCGTCTCAGAGCCCGGGGTAGAGGCGGCCGGGGTTGAAGAGGCCCGACGGGTCGAAGGCTTTTTTCAGTTCGCGGTGAATCCGGTCGAGCGGCGCGCGCAGTGGCGCGAAGGCGCCGCCCTCTTTGCGGTTCGCGCGAAAAAGCGTCGCATGCCCGCCCGCGCGCTCGGCGGCGTCGCGCACCACGTCAGCCGGCATCGCGCTGCGCAGCCAGCGCTGTGCTCCGCCCCATTCGATCAACTGTTCACCTGCGAGCGCCAGCGGCGGCGCCGTCTGCGGCAGTGACAGGCGCCACAGCGCGCCGCCCGCGTCCACTTCGGCGCGGGCGGCGACGAAGAAGGGATCGCTGTGGTGGCGCAAGCCGCTCCAGAAAGAGTCCGCGAGCCCGGGTTCAACGAACTCTCCCCCGAGAGCCGATTGCGCGGCATGCACCGCCGCTCGCGCGCCGCTCAGGCGCAGCACCAGCATGCCGTCCCACCAGGCGCTCGCATTCAGGGGCAACGCCTCGCCGGCCCATTGGTTGAGCTGCGACAAGGCCTGCGCCTGCGGCATCTGAAATCGCAAGGTCGCGCTGGAGGGCGCGATCGGAACCACCTTGAGCGAGACCTCGAGAACCACGCCGAGGATCCCCAGACTGCCGGCAAGCAAGCGCGATACGTCGTAGCCGGCGACGTTTTTCATGACCTGGCCGCCGAAGCTCAGCACTTCGTTGCGGCCGTTGAGCAGCGTCGCGCCCAGAAGATGGTCGCGCACCGAGCCCGCGCAAGCGCGCGACGGCCCGGCGAGGCCGCTCGCGACCATGCCGCCCACGGTGCCTCCGGGCGCGAAGTGCGGCGGTTCGAACGCCAGGCACTGGCCCTGCTCGGCCAGTGTGGCTTCAAGTTCCGCGAGCGACGTGCCGCAGCGCGCGGTCACGACGAGCTCGCTGGGTTCGTAGCTCGAAATGCCTTCGAGCACGCGCGTGTCGAGGATCTCGCCCTGCGACCGCTCGCCGTAAAAGTCTTTCGTGCCGCCGCCGCGGATGCGCAATTGCACGTTGGCCGAGATCGCGCTTGCGACGCAGTCGATCAGCACCTGCAGTGCGGGGTCGTTGCCGAGCATGCGTGGCCTGCGCAGGCGTCAGAAGCGCGGAATGTCGGCGAAGGGCAACAAGCCGCGCCGCACATGCATCTTGCCGTATTCGGCGCAGCGCGACAGGCTCGGAATCACCTTGCCCGGATTCAGCAGTTCCTTCGAATCGAAGGCGCGCTTCACGGCGAGCATCTGCTCGCGCTCGGCGGGCGAGAACTGCACGCACATCGACGACAGCTTCTCTACCCCCACGCCGTGTTCGCCCGTCACCGTGCCGCCCATGTGCACGCTGGTCTCGAGGATGTCGGCGCCGAACAGCTCGCAGCGTCGCAGTTGATCGGCGTCGTTCGCGTCGTAAAGAATCAGCGGGTGCAGGTTGCCGTCACCGGCGTGAAACACGTTCACGCAGCGCAGACCGTACTTCTGCTCCATCTGCTGAATCGCGAGCAGGATGTCGGCCAGGCGCTTGCGCGGGATCGTCGAATCCATGCACATGTAGTCGGGGCTGATGCGCCCGGATGCCGGAAACGCGTTCTTGCGCCCGCTCCAGAAGCGCAGGCGCTGCGCTTCATCGGCGCTGACTTCGATGCGCGTCGCGCCGCTCGCGCGCAGCACCTGCTCCATGCGCGCCACTTCTTCTTCCACTTCCTCGGGCGTGCCGTCGCTTTCGCAAAGCAGGATCGCCGCGGCGCTCAGGTCGTAACCGGCGTGCACATAGTCCTCGACCGCGGCGGTCATCGGCCCGTCCATCATCTCAAGCCCGGCGGGGATGATGCCGGCGGCGATCACGCTCGCCACCGCCGCGCCGGCTTTGCGCACGTCGTCGAAGCTCGCCATGATGCAGCGCGCCAGCGGCGGCTTCGGAATCAGCTTGACGGTCACTTCCAGCGTCACCGCGAGCATGCCCTCGCTGCCCACCAGCAGCGTCATCAGGTCGAGGCCCGCGGTGTCGAGCGCCTCCGAGCCAAATTCAACCGGCTCGCCCTCGGCGGTGAAACCACGGACGCGTTGCACGTTGTGCAGCGTCAAGCCGTACTTCAGGCAGTGCACGCCGCCCGAGTTTTCGGCGACGTTGCCGCCGATCGTGCAGGCGATCTGGCTGCTCGGATCGGGTGCGTAATACAAACCGAACGGCGCCGCGGCTTCGCTGATCGCCAGGTTGCGAACGCCGCATTGCACGACCGCGGTTCGCGCCTGCGGATCGATGCGAACGATGCGGTTGAACTTCGCCAAGCTCAGCGTCACGCCCATGCGGTGCGGCATCGCTCCGCCCGACAGCCCGGTGCCCGCGCCGCGCGCGACCACCGGCACGCTTAAGCGATGGCAGGTTCGCAGCACGGCGGCCACCTGGTCTTCGGTCTGCGGCAGCGCCACGACGAGCGGTTGCTCGCGGTACGCCGTGAGCCCGTCGCACTCGTAGGGCGCCGTGTCTTCGGCGTGCCAGAGCAGCGCATGCTCGGGCAGCCATTCGCGCAACGCCGCCACCACCTCGGACTGGCGCTGCGCGCGCACCGCGAATTGCGCGGCGGAGGGGGCAGGGACGCCGAGGGCCATCGCCATCAGCTGCGAAACACGGTCAGCACGCCGGTGTAGCCGTACAAGTGGTGGCGTGCGATTTCGCCCGCCGCGAAAAAGCCTGTGAGCGGCACGTCGCCCAGCGCGCGGCGCACCACGGCGAGCTCGGCCGACGGTGCGCCGAAATGCGGGCCGCCTCGGCCGCTGCAACTGACGTAAATGGCGCCGGCGATGCCGCGTGTCGCCTCGGGCGCCGGCGCCGCGGCGTTGCCAGCGGAAGCGGAAGGGGCAACGCCCGGCGAAACCGCGGACTCGGCCTCGATCTCGTCACGAATTTCAGCGCAGATGCGCATCAGGTCGCGCCGCGCGGCTTCGGTATTGCGGGTGCAGAATGTGACTTGCAGCCCCGGCTCGGCGTTCTCGCCGATCGCCACGCCGCGCCGCGCTGGGTCGAGCCCGATCAGGTGGCGCACGCGAGTGTCGGATCCGAACGCGCCGTGGCGCGCCGTCGTGTAGAAGCGCCCGCGCTGGGTGGGCTCGCTGGCCCGCCGGTCGCTCAGGCCGACGAGCGTCTGGCGCAGTTGCGGCAGGGCCTCGCGCGCGTCGGTGTTTTCGGCGATCGCCATGTCGCGCAGCAGGCAGTTCAGCGCCGGTTCACCGTCGAGTTCGGTGATCACGTTGCGGTCGGAACTCGTCACGTGGCGCAACGGGCCCACCGGCTGGCAGCCTTGCGTCACGCGCGACACCAGCGCCACGTTTTTGTCGAACGCCACGCCCGACAGGCCGCCTTGCAGCACGTTTTGAGCAATGTGCAGCGTGCGGTTGCGCGCCGAAGACAGGCCCCCGAACAGATAGCCGGTGGCCGTGCGTTGGCTCATGTCCTTGATCAATTCGGCCAGGTCCTCGGTGTTGGGGTCGGCATGAACCTGCGCCGTGTGCGCGGCAAAGTCGGCCAGCGGCCTCGCGCCGGAAAACACGTGGAATCGATCGAGCGGCAGTTCGGCGAGCATCAGCGACACCGCGGGTTCATCGAAGTGCTCGTGGCCGCTGGCCGCGACGCCCACCCCCACCGCGCCGACCCAGCTCACGCCCGGCCAGCGCTGCTGGACCTGCTGCAACAGCTGCTCGGCGTGCGCGGCGCAATGGTCGGTCAGGTAGAGCCAGCCCAGCGTCGGGTGCGTGGCGCGCCCGGGCAGGCGGCGTTGCGCCTCGATTTGCGCGCCGGCCACGGCGAGCGCCTTGTCGGGGTCGGCATGCGCGGCATGGGCCTGCAGAAAAGTCTTCACCGAGTTCGGGCTTCCGGTTTGGGCTTGCGCTGCGTTGCCGTGGACTTGCGCACCACGGTGGCGGGCACGCTGGTCGCGGCCTTCAAGGTGCTGCCTGCCGCGTCGAGCCCCTGTTGAAGCACGTTCCCGGCGAGCGATTTGGCCGCGCCGATGGTTGCGTTCTTTGCGTTGTCGTTGACGGCGGCTGCGGCCAGTTCGGCGAACTGCCGGGTCAGCGCGGCCCACCACTGGGTGGGGTCGACGGCCGGGCTGCTGGCGGCGGCGCCGGGTTCGGCACCGGGCTTGGCGGGGGTCTTCTTCGCGGACTCTGCGGAGTTTGTCGACGAAGGGGCGCGGCTCAACGCCGCGTCACCCGCAGGGGGCGTCTTGGGTCGAATCGCTAGGCTCTCGCGCAGGTCGTCCATCTGCACGTTCATCGTTTGCAGCGTCGACAGTGTCATGCGCTGCACCTCCAGGGCCTGAATCGTCGCGCCGATCATGCGCGCGTTTTGTTCGAGCCAGAACTGGACCGTGCGCAGCTCTTCAATGCGCTTGGCGATTTCCTGCGGGTTGAGCGTCGGCGCAATCCACTGCCCAATGCTGGGCAGCGCCGCACCGGCGTTCTTCACCAGGTCTTGCAGAAATTCGAATCCGGGCGCAATCCGGTTGAGTGGGTTGGGGTCGAACATGGCGTTGCTTGCTTCACAGGCGGGCTGGCCGGCATTGTGCCTGGTCAGGGCCCCCAGGGCCGGGCCAGCCCGGCCCGCCCCCGTGGGGGTTCAAGCAAAGTGGCGAAGCCACATTTGCCTGAGATCCGGTGAGTCTCCAGGCGATCGCGCCGCCGCGTCCTGCGGACGGTGGTTCGCGTCAACGGTGCAACTCGAAGCGCAGTTGCCCGTCGCTTTGTTGCCAGCGCAGGCGCGACAACACGTCCATCCCGAGCAAGGGGTGTTCGCCCAGATGCGGCAGCGCGATCACGCGCAAGCCGAGTGCGCTGACGCCGCCTTGCAGTTCCACGTCAGCACGCACCATCTGGCCGGTCACCACACCGCCGGCGGTGTTCGACCTGACTTCGCCCTGCGACTCGAGCCGCAGCTCGCGCGCCAGCGCCGCCGAGATGGCGGTGCCGGTCGCGCCGGTGTCGACCAGAAAGTCGACCTCGCGTCCGTTGATGCGCCCGGGCCAGTGGTAGTGACCGTCAACGCCACGCCGAATCTCGACCGTGTGGCCGTGCGTCTGAAAACGCATCGCCTGCTCACGCGACTGCCACCACTGCACGCCGAGGAACAGACACGCGCCCACCAGCAACCACACCGTGGTCACTTTGAAGCTGCGCGGCAGTTCATTGCTCACGGCGCGCCTTCGCGCTTCGCAGTGGCCGGGCCGGCACGCTCATGCAAGCACAGCACGCACGACACGTTGCTCGATCGCGCCGAATACACTCTGCCCGTCGCCGCCCTTCATCTCGATG
>JANOLA010000577.1:0-7485 GCA_031419535.1 Burkholderiales bacterium
CACCGTGTCCATGCGGTGCGCGGCGTTCAGCGTCAGCAGCCGCGCCTGCTCGATCAGGATGCGCGACTCGGCGATGCGCTCCAGTCGGGCATGCCGTAGTAGCCGAACACCGGCAGCGGGCGCAGCACCTTTACGCCGGGCGCGTCCATCGGCACCAGGATCATCGACTGCTGCTTGTGCCGGTCCGCGTTGTCGGGGTCGGTCTTGCCCATGAAGATGGCGATCCTGCAACGCGGGTCGGTGGCGTTCGTCGTGTACCACTTGTGGCCGTTGATCACATAGCTGTCGCCGTCGCGAACGATGCTTGATTCGATGTTGGTGGCATCGCTCGACGCGACCGCCGGCTCCGTCATCGCGAAGCACGAGCGGATCTCGCCCGCCAGCAGCGGCTTCAACCAGCGCTCCTGGTGCTCGGCTGTGCCGTAGCGCGCCAACACCTCCATGTTGCCGGTGTCGGGCGCCGAGCAGTTGAAGACCTCGGGCGCGAGCAGTGAGTTTCGTGCCATCGGTCAATGCCACCGCGGCCAGGAGGTGAACATCGACGTAACCGATGCCCTTGCCGTAAAGGGCCCGCTGGTCGATGAATCCCAAAGTTTCATCGCTCTGCGCGATCACCGCTGACGGCAGATTCCGCAGGAGATCCAGAACCGTCGAGCGGTTGCGCAAACTGGCGCAAGCAATCTCGCCGATCACGAACGGATGCGTGAGGACTTCGGCCCGTTCCAGCAGTGCGACCAGCCGAGCATCGCCACGGCGAAGATGCTCGACCCACACCGACGTGTCGACCAGGATCAAACTTTGCTGCCAGCGCGTCGGCGCGGCACGGCCGCCAACTTGGGTTGCGTGCCGCCCAGCCGTGCCAGACGCCGAGCGCTTTCGCGCTCAATCAGCGCCTTCAATGCTTCGCTCAACATCGCGGAGCGATCCATGCCGCCGGCCAGTTCGGTGGCTTTCGCAAGCAACTGCAGGCCACCCGGCTGCCGGTGGCATACGGATCGCGCGAGCACGTGGTCGCGGGTGGCCTGCTCAGCTATTTTTCCGATCTCACCGCGAACTGGCGCTACGCAGCGAAGTGGGTCGACAAGATCTTGAAAGGCGCCAAGCCTGCCGATCTTCCGGTCGAGCAGCCGACCCGGTTCCTCCTGGTGATCAACCTGAAGACCGCCAAGGCCCTGGGCCTGACGATCCCATACAGCGTGATGCTGCGGGTGGATGAAGTGATTGAGTGAAGCCCCTCAAATCGGCGAAATCCCATGCCGCCGCCGCGCCCAAGGTCAGCGCCCTGTCCACACCGCCTTGCGCTTCTCATTGAAGGCAGCCAGCCCTTCTTTCGCGTCCTCGGTCTGTGCCAGCAGCGCAATCTGGCCCTCGGTGAACGCAATAGCCTCGTCGAACGACATGGCTTCAATGGCGCGCAGCGCGTACTTGCCGCGCCGGATGGCGGTGGGCGACTTGTCGGCGATGCGCTCGACCAGCCAATCGGTCTTGGCGTCGAGCTCCGCCGCGGGCACCACGTGGTTGATCAGGCCAGCTTCCTTGGCCTCAGCCGTGCCAAACGGCTCGCCGCTCAGCGCCCACTCGCGCACCATGCGTCGCGGCGCGATCAGCTGCAGCAGGCTCAGCACCTGCATCGGGAACACGCCGACCTTCACCTCGGGCAAGCCGAACATCGCGTGATCGGCGGCGACCGCCATGTCGGCCATGCACAGCAAGCCCATGCCACCTGCCATGCACAGGCCATTGATGCGGGCGATAGCCGGCAGCGTCGCGTTCTGCGCCTCGCGCAGCAGATCCGCGAAGGGAATGTTCGGCCGCGACAGGTCGAACGCAAAGCCCTTGCCGGGCTGCAAGTCGCCGCCGGCGCAGAACGCTTTTTCGCCCGCGCCCGTGAGCACGATCACGCGCACTTCGCCGTCGGCATGGGCTTGGGCGTAGCCGTCACGAATGCCGGCGATGACCTCGGCATTGAGCGCATTGCGCTTGTCGGGCCGGTTGATCGTGATCCAGAACGCGCCGCCGCGTTTCTCGTGCAGAACAGCAGCGATGGGGTTGGTGGCGTTCATGGCGCTGATGATGCTGATGATGATGATGCCGATGATGCTGATGATGCTTTGTCCGCTGCGCCGTCGGGTTGGGCATCCGGCTCGATCTCGGCGACGATGCGCAGCGCCGCAAGCTGCTCGCCCACCGCGACGTTCACGGCCTTCACCACGCCCGCCAGCGGTGCCGAGTGAACATGCTCCATCTTCATCGCCTCGAGCGTGAACATCGGTTGCCCGGCGGTGACACGTTCACCGGCGGCAACGAGCACGGCGACGACGCGCCCGTTCATCGACGCACGCAGCTTGCCGTCGCCGCCACGCGCTGCGTCTTGGCGCACCGACGCGGCGCGCGTGCGGTCTTCGATGGCAAACGTCTCGCCGCGATAGCGCAGCAGCAGGCTCGCGCCGTCACGGCTGTAGACCGCACTCTCCATCACGCCGTCACACACAAAGCGGACCGTGTGCGCGCCCACGTCGACCAACTCCAACTCGAAGCGCCGGCCTTCCACCTCGCAGTCGTAGCGTTGCGGCCCTTGCTGCGTCAACGCCACGGCGCGCTTGGCGCCGTCGATCTCGAAACGCGCGCTCAGCGGCAAGCTGTTCATCAGGCGCCGCCTGGCGCTGCGCGGCTTGGGCGCGGCCGTCGTCTCCAGCAGCAACGGTGCGGCGAGTGCGGCGGCTCGCGCCAGTGCCGCAGCGTCGCGCTGCAGCAGTTCGCTCAGATGCGTGCCGATGAACGCCGTGGTCGCGCCGCCTTGCGCGAACACCGGGTGCGCGAGGCAGCGCGCCAGAAATGTCTGGTTCGTCGTCACGCCGAGCGCCACCGCGTCTTCCAGGCCGCGCAGCAGTTTTCTGCGCGCTTCGTCGCGCGTCGCGCCATGGCCGATGAGCTTCGCGATCATCGAGTCGTAGTACGGCGGAATTTGTGCGCCGGACTTCAGCGCGTGCTCGACGCGCAGCTGCTGCGGCATGTGCCACAGCGCAAGCGTTCCGCTTTGCGGCATGAAGGACTGTTCGGCGTTTTCGGCGCACAGCCGCACCTCGATCGCGTGGCCGTGGAACTTGACGTCAGCCTGCGCGATAGTCAGCGCTTCGCCAGCCGCGACCCGCAATTGCAGGTCCACCAGGTCGAGCCCCGTGATCGCCTCCGTCACCGGGTGTTCCACCTGGAGCCGCGTGTTCATCTCCATGAAGTAGTAGTGGCCCTGAGCGTCGAGCAGAAATTCGAGTGTGCCCGCACCCTCGTACGCAATCGCCTTCACCGCGGCAACGGCGGTCGCACCCATGCGCTCGCGCAGCATCGGCGAGACGGCAAGCGAGGGCGCTTCTTCGATCAGCTTCTGGTGGCGCCGCTGCACCGAACAATCGCGCTCGCCCAGGTGAATGGCGTTGCCGTGACGATCGGCGAAGACCTGGATCTCGATGTGGCGCGGCTCGGCAATCGCGCGCTCGAGGATCACGGTGGCATCACCGAACGCGTTCTTCGCTTCCGACTGCGCGCTGCGCAGCGCGTCGGCAAAGTGACAGTCGGCGCTCACGAGGCGCATGCCGCGCCCGCCGCCGCCGGCAGTGGCCTTGATCATCACCGGGTAGCCGATGCGCGCCGCCTCGTCGGCCAAGCGCTGTTCGCTCTGGTCATCGCCCTGGTAGCCCGGAATGCACGGCACGCCGGCATCCATCATCAGCCGCTTCGCTCCGGCCTTGTTGCCCATCGCCAGAATCGCCTGCGGCGAGGGGCCGATGAAGACGAGGCCGGCGTCGCGGCAGGCCTGCGCGAACGCGGCGTTTTCAGCCAGAAAACCGTAGCCCGGGTGCACCGCGTCGGCGCCGGTCTTGCGCGCCGCGTCAATGAGACTCGGGATGTTCAGGTACGACTGCGCCGGCAGCGCCTGCCCGATGCACACCGCCTGGTCGGCCTCCATCACGTGGCGCGCGCCCGCGTCGGCAGTCGAGTACACGGCGACCGTGCGGTAGCCGTGGGCGCGCGCGCTGCGCATCACACGCAGCGCGATCTCGCCGCGGTTCGCGATGAGAATCTTGTGGAAGGGTGTTGGTGCGGCGGTCATGCGGGGGATGTCTTGGGGTTTGCGCCCTCTGCGGATTGCCGAAGGATAGCGGGGCGTTTCGCGGGGCTTCCGATCTGAAATCGGCGTGAGGCCCAACGGGTGAACTCACCGGCGCACAAGGGGAGTAAGCAAGACGCAAGTACGGGAGGAGAGGTTCTATCAAAAGCTATCAATGTCTATCGAGAGAGTGGTAGACTTGCCTATCTATTGGTAGACTTCTACCTGAGGAGTAGGCATGGACCCAGTCAGAAATCCATTCGCCCCAGGCGCGGGCTCTCGACCTCCAGAGCTTGCTGGTCGGGAGTCCATATTGCTGGACGCTGAGATCGCGGTCCAACGGGCTTTGATCGGTAAGCCAAACAGATCCCAGATGCTGCTCGGTCTGCGAGGCGTCGGCAAGACTGTGCTACTCAACAAGATCGAAGAAATAGCCGAAGGCGCTGGACACATAACTTCGTTCATTGAGGCGCCAGAAGGCAAGTCGCTCAGCGAGTTGTTGGTTCCAAAGATTAACCAGGCACTTCGCAAGCTGTCACTGAGTGAAAAAGCGAAGGCAAAGGCACATCGGGCACTTCGGGCACTGCGCTCGTTCGCGTCCGTCTTTAACCTTTCCTACGGCGACGTTTCGCTGTCAGTTGATCCCGAGGTCGGGGTAGCGGACAGCGGTGATCTAGAGAGCGACTTGCCAGAGTTGTTCGTTCGCGTCGGGGAAGCCGCCAAAGCTGCCGGTAAAGCTTGGACGCTGCTCATAGATGAGGTCCAATATTTGCGCCAAGGCGACCTTGCCGCGCTCATTGTGGCGCTGCACAAGATAAGTCAGAAAGATCTTCCAGTCCTGTTCTTTGGTGCTGGACTGCCGCAGGTTGCGGCCTTGTCAGGTGATGCAAAGTCTTATGCAGAGCGGCTGTTTCACTATCCGGCGGTTGGCCAGCTGCTTAGTGATGATGCGAGAACCGCTATCAGACAGCCTATCGAGGCCGAGGGCGAAAGAATCAGTGACGATGCCTTGAAAGAAATACTGCAGAAGACTCAAGGCTACCCGTACTTCCTTCAAGAATGGGGCTATCAATGCTGGAACATCGCGCAGGGCCAACAGATAGACGTTGCCGATGCGGAGCACGCGGCAGGAGAGGCTACCCGGCGCTTAGATGATGGTTTCTTCAAGGTACGGTTTGATCGGCTTACGCCCAAAGAGCGCGAGTACGTAATTGCCATGGCGCAGTTAGGTCCCGGTCCGTATCGGTCATCAGACATTGCAACTGCACTGGGTGAGACTCATCAAAGCTTGGGCCCTCGTCGGTCGCAGATTATCAGCAAGGGAATGATCTATAGCCCCTCGCATGGCGACATTGCATTCACTGTTCCGATGTTCAATGAATACTTGATCCGCAACTACGTGACGAAGACCAACAAAGTTTAGGGTCTTCCGAATCCTGCCATTGGACTATGGGTGCAACGGGCCAAAGATTCGGCTGGAACGAAGGGTTGCATACGCCGGCGACGCAGCCGGTCCCCAGGGAGTCGCCCCTCACGGCCGCGCCACTGAAAACTGCATCCTCTGCGGCTCGCGCGCGTCGCCTTCGCGGCACACCGCGAGCACCTGGGCGAGCACGGCGCGCGTGTCGCGTGGGTCGATCACGCCGTCGTCGAGCACGTGCGCGCTGGTGACGAACACGCTCATCTGGCGGTCGAAGCGTTCGATGATCGTGCGCTGCAGTTCGTCGAGCTTGGCCTGGTCGACCGCGCCCTTGCGGCGCATGCCGGCTTCGGTGACGATGGCCATCGTCTTCGCGGCCTGCTCGCCGCCCATCACCGCGGTCTTGGCGTTCGGCCACGAGAAGCAGAAGCGCGGGTGAAAGCCGCGCCCGCACATGCCGTAGTTGCCCGCGCCGAACGACGCGCCGCAATAGATCGTGATCTGCGGCACTGTCGCGTTAGACACGGCCTGGATCATCTTCGAGCCGTGTTTGATCATGCCCGCTTCCTCAAACGCCCGGCCCACCATGTAGCCCGTTGTGTTGTTCAGGTAGAGGAGCGGCGTGCGCGCCTGGCAACAGGCCTGGATGAAGTGCGTGGCCTTGTTCGCGCCGGCCACGTCGATCGGGCCGTTGTTGGTGATGACGCCCAGCGCCCAACCTTCCAGCCGGATCGTGCCGCAGACGGTGGCGGGGCCGTAGTTCTCGCCGAACTCCAGGAAGTCGGAGTCGTCGGCGATGCGCGCGATCACGTGCTTCATGTCGACTGGGCGCTTGTGGTCCATCGGCATGATGCCGAGCAGTTCTTCGGTGTCATGGCGCGGCGGCTTGAAGCTGCGTTCGCCGTCGCGCTCCAGAGGCGGGCCGCGATGCCAGTCGATGTTCGCCAGAATTTCGCGCGCGATGCGAATCGCGTCGCGGTCGTCTTCGGCGAGGTAGTCGCCCAGGCCCGAGATGTGCGTGTGCATCACCGCGCCGCCGAGTTCTTCTTCGGTGGCCACTTCGCCGGTGGCCGCCATCAGCAGCGGCGGGCCGGCGAGGAAGGCGCGGGTTCGGTCGCGCACCATCACGATGTAGTCCGACAAACCGGTCTGGTATGCGCCACCGGCGGTGGACGAGCCGTGCGTCACGGTGACCACCGGCAAGCCCGCGGCCGACATGCGCGCCAGGTTGCGGAACAGCCCGCCGCCGCGAACGAAGTGCTCCACGCGGTAGAGCATCAGGTTCGCGCCGGCGCTTTCCACGAGTTGCACGAACGGCAGCTTGTTTTCCAGCGCCAGTTCCTGGATGCGCAGTTGCTTGTCCAGCCCCATCGCTTGCAGCGCACCGGCGTCGATGCCCGAGTCTGACGCAGTGATCATGCAGCGAATGCCAGAGACCGTGCCGATGCCGGCGATCACACCGCCGCCGGGAACGCTTTTGGCCAGGTCCGGATCGTCCATGCCCAGGCCGGCGAGCGTGCACAGCTCCAGAAAGGGCGTGCCCGGGTCGAGCAGCAGCGACACACGCTCGCGCGGCAGCAGTTGCTGGCGCTTCTCGAAACGCGGCCGGGCCTCGGCGGATTTGGCGACGCTGCGCTGTTCGCATTCGCGCACGCGGCGGATCAGTTCCAGCATGCCGGCGCGGTTTGCCTGAAACGCTTCGCTGCCGGGGGAGATCGTTGATTCGATGATGGCCATGACACCTTTCAGCGCAGCCGCACACGGAACTTGGGAAGCAGGGCACTCGGCTGGTAAGAGAGTTTGGTGCGGCGAAACCCCGCATGCCCCATGTCCTGTTCGAAGTTCAGCCACCGCACTTGCGGCATTGCATCGCAAAAGTGCTGGAACATGTGCTGGTAAATGCCCTTGTAGCGGTTCAGCCCCTTCGCGAAACGCATCACCCACACGCCAGGCTGCAGCG
>JANOLA010000578.1:0-2064 GCA_031419535.1 Burkholderiales bacterium
CCGGGTTGTCTTCGATCAGCAATACCGAGCTGATCGAACCCATCGCGTTTGCTTGCCGGGTCTTCATGGAATCGAGTCGCTCATTTGATTTGCTCCATGTCCCTCGAGGTCAGTTTGGGCGGCAGTGCCACCGTGAGCCAGTAGGACCGGATGGTCGCCAGCATCGCAAGGAAGCGCTCGAAGTCGGCGGGCTTGACGGCGTAGGAGTTGACATGGGCATGATAGGCGGCCGATATGTCCTGCGGCGCCGCCGAAGACGTGAGCACGACGATGGGAATGCTGCGCAGCACGGGGTCGCTCTTGACCTCTTTCAATACCTCCTGCCCACTCAGGCCGGGCAGGTTGAGGTCGAGCAACACCAGGTCCGGCGTCGGCGCGGCGCGGAACGCCGCGCCACGGCGCAGGAATTCGAGCGCCGCTTCGCCAGTGCTCACCCAATGGAGTTCGACGCTCATCTCGCCTTCGGCCAGCGCTTCACGCACCAGCCTTGCATCGGCTGGGTTGTCTTCGACGAGCAGGATATTCATGTTCACGCAATCGCCTCAGCCTTGGCAACCGGGGCCGGAATATACCGCGGAAGGGTAAAGAAAAACGTCGAGCCGCGGCCGGGCTCGGAATCCACGCCGATCCTGCCGCCATGGCGTTCGACGACTTTCTTGCAGATCGCCAGCCCGATGCCGGTGCCTTCGTAGTCAGTGCGCAAGTGCAGGCGCTGGAACATCTCGAAGATGCGTGTCTGAAAGCGCGGCTCGATGCCGATGCCGTTGTCGCTGACGCTGATGCGCCATGCCTCGCCTTCCCGGCCGGCGCCGACATGGATCAGCGGGGCCAACTTGCCGCGGAACTTGAGCACGTTGACTATCAGGTTTTGCAGCAGCTGCCCGATCTGTCGCGCATCGGCGGCCACGCTGGGCAGCGCATCGTGGGTGACGGTCGCGCCGGCGTCGCGGATGCGCGGTTCCAACTGGCGCAACACGTCGGCCAATACCGAATCGAGCGCCACCGGCGTCATCGGCAGTGCCTGGCTGCCGACGTGCGCCAGGCTCAGCAGGTCGGCGATCAGCGCCTGGGCGCGCTGCCCGCCGTCGACCATGAAGCCGAGGAACTCTTGCGCCTGCGCGTCGAGTCGCGCCTTGTGGCGGCGCACCAGCAGTTGGCCGTAGCTCGTGACCATGCGCAGCGGCTCCTGCAGGTCGTGCGAGGCGACGTAGGCGAAGCGTTCGAGCTCTTCGTTCGAGCGCGCGAGTTCGGCGGTGCGGGCGGCCAGCGTTTGGTCGAGCTGGCGCCGTTCGGTGATGTCTTCGACGGTGCTGATGAAGCAGGCGCCGTAGCCCTCGAGCTGCAGGCGCGCAATGTGGCGGCGCACCCACACCAGCGTGCCGTCGGGCCGCACATAGCGGTGTTCGCCGACCCCCGGCTCGCCGCTCGCGAGCACGGCATTGCGTTCGTCGATCACGCGATCGTGGTCTTCGGGGTGCAGGAACCCACCCATTTTTGCGCCGAGCGTTTGCTCCGGTGTGAGCCCCACGATGCCGTGCCAAGCCGGATTCGCGGCCCGGCAATAGCCTTGCGCGTCAATCACCAGCACGCCCAGCGGCGAAGACTCCATGACGGTGCGCACCTGCTGCTCGGCGCGGCGCAGCGGCGTCACATCGATCGCAACCGCAAACACTCCGAGCACGTTGCCGGCAGCGTCGCGCTCGGGAACGTAGCTCACCTGCATTGCACGCGTCTCGTTTCCCAACGGCGTTTCGACCTCGAAGGTCACGGCCTCGCCCGCAAGCGCGCGCTGAAGTTGGGGTTGGATTTGGCTGAAAAGGGCTGGGTCGAGCACCTCGTCGACGCGGCGGCCGACAATCTCGCCCGGCGTGGCCCCACCGTGCGCGAGGTGATGAGGCCGGTTGCTCATCGTATAACGCCACTCACTACTGTCCGGTTAAAAGTCGAACAAATTCAATTGGTTAGCAGCGTCAAGCATGTCGATCTGTAGAGCATCGGTCTGCAAGGCGCGCGAAATCTCGGTTTTCTCGAAGACGGAGACCGACAAGATCTGTAGACAGGTAT
>JANOLA010000579.1:0-16764 GCA_031419535.1 Burkholderiales bacterium
CGAAGACCGCGAGGAGCTGAAAGAAAACCTGGATCAGCTCGAGTACCCGAAAGGCATGAGCCTGATCGCGCGCACCGCCGGCATCGGCCGCACCGCGCCCGAGCTGCAGTGGGACCTGAACTACATGCTCAAGCTGTGGACGGCGATTGACGACGCGTCCAAGGTCGGCAAGGGTGCGTTCCTGATCTACCAGGAATCGTCGCTGGTGATTCGCGCGATCCGCGACTACTTCACCTCCGACGTCGGCGAAATTTTGATCGACACCGACGACATCTACGAGCAAGCCAAGCAGTTCATGGACCATGTGATGCCCGAGACGGCCCACAAGGTGAAGCGCTACCGCGACGATGCGCCGCTGTTCAGCCGGTTCCAGATCGAGCACCAGATCGAAACCGCGTTTTCGCGCACCGTGAACCTGCCGTCGGGCGGCGCGATCGTGATCGACCACACCGAGGCGCTGGTGTCGGTAGACGTGAACAGCGCGCGCAGCACGCGCGGCAGCGACATCGAAGAGACCGCGACGCGAACCAACCTGGAAGCGGCCGACGAGATCGCGCGCCAGATGCGGCTGCGCGACCTGGGTGGCCTGATCGTCGTCGACTTCATCGACATGGAAGAGTCGAAGAACCGGCGCGAAGTGGAAACTCGGCTGCGCGACGCGCTGCGCCAGGACCGGGCCCGCGTGCAGTTCAGCTCGATCTCGAAGTTCGGTTTGCTGGAACTGAGCCGCCAGCGCCTGCGCCCGGCGCTGAGCGAAGGCAGCCACATCACCTGCCCGCGTTGCAACGGCACCGGGCACATCCGCGACACCGAATCGAGCGCGCTGCAAATCCTGCGCATGGTGCAGGAAGAGTCGATGAAGGACAACAACGCCGCCGTGCACGTGCAAGTACCGGTGGAAGTGACAAGCTTCCTGCTCAACGAGAAGCGCACCGAAATCTCGAAGATCGAGCTGAAGCAGCGCGTCACCGTGTTGCTGGTGCCGAACAAGAACCTGGAAACCCCCAACTACCGGCTCGAGCGGCTGCGCCAGGACGACCCGCGCCTGGAGAACATGCAGGCGAGCTACAAGATGGTCGACGAGCCCGAAGAGGACGTCGGCTTCACGCGGCGCGAGAAGAGCAAGCCGAAACAGGAACCGGTGATCAAGGGTCTGCTGCCCGAGACGCCGGCCCCCGTGGTGGCACCGAAACCCGCGCCGGAACAGGTGGCACCCATGGTGGCGCCCGCGCCGGCGGCAGTGCCCGTCAGGGCGCGCGTGGCCGCTGCCGCGACATCGACCCACGAAGGTGGTTTCTTCTCCTGGGTGAAGCGATTGTTCGGCAGTGATTCCACACCGCCACCCGTGGTACCCGCTTCGGTTCCGAGCGCACAGAAGCCGGCAGCGGCAGGCAACGCGGCGACTGCGCGCAGCGAACGCGGCGAACGCGGCGAGCGTGGCGGGCGTGGTGGGCGCGGCGGACGTGGCGGTGGGCGTGGCGAACGCGGTGACCGTGGCGAGCGTGGCGAGAAGCCCGATCGCAGCGGCGCCACCGGCGCCACCGGCGAGGGCCGCGACGAGCGCAACAAGCGGCCCGATCGCACGGATCGGGGCGGGCGCGGCGGTCGGCCTGAGCGGCCGGTGCCCGATGCGAATGCGGCACCGTTAGCCTTCGCCGCGAGCACCGAGGAAAGAACAGCACGCACCGATGGTGCGGGTGCCGGCCCAGGTGATGGCCCAGGCGAGGCGCGCAACGACCGTCCCGAGCACGCTGAACGCGGTGGCCGAGGGCCACGCGGCGAGCGTGAGCCGCGCCGCGCGAGGCCGGTTCAAGAGTCGAACAACGAAACCGGAGAAGCCGATACAGCACTGCCGGCAAACGCGGCAGCTCCAGGTGCGGAAAGCACCTCGACGCAGGGCGAAGGCCAACCAGCACGGCGTCGTGGCCGTCGAGGCGGGCGCGGTGGGCGCGACCGCGACGATGCGGGCCGCACCGGTCAAGCGGAACCGACACAGGACGAGACACAGACTCCGGCCACGAGCTCCGACTTGTTCTCCCGCGACGCATCGGCCTCTGAACCACTTGCGTCCGACGTGACTCCCTCATTCGGCGTGTCGACGGCGATGGGCGACGCGCCCGACACCGCACCGTCCCAGCCAAGCCAGGACCGGCCGCAAGGGCGCCAGCGCGGATCGGGGCGCGACCGGCCCCGCCGCGAGTTCAGCGAAGAGACGCATGCGAACGGCACCGAGCCTGACGCAAGCGCGCAAGCAGGCCTGCAAGACAGCACCCGCGGCTTCAGCGCCGCGGAGGATCGAATCGCACCGCGCGCCGCGGCGGAACCGGAGGCGGTGGCCGCGGGGCCGAGCGCGCAGTGGCGTGAACCTGAGCCGGCACCACGCGCTGCCGTGCCGGCACAGCACACTGCGCCCGAAAGCACCAAAGCCGTCGAGCCTTTTGTGTTGCCGATCGACTCGCTGCAGGCCGTCGCCGCGGCAAGCGGGCTCCAATGGGTCAACTCCGACACCGAAAAAATTCGCTCCGTTCAAGAAGCGATGGCGCGTGAAGCGCCGCAGCACCATGTTCCGCGTGAGCGACCGGCGCTGGTTCGGATCGACGAAGGTCCGCTGGTGCTCGTGGAAACACGCAAAGACCTGAGCCAGATCAAACTGCCGTTCGAGACCAGCGAGGCAAAGTAAGGGCAAAGAGCGTGCAGGCGCAGACCTGGATCGGCTGCCAAACTCAACGGTGAAGCGGACCGTTGCCTTCAACGTCGGCGAGCCCGTCCCATCGTTCATGGGGCGCACGTCGAGCAGCGATCGATTCGCGTTTCACACGGCGGCCGGGCGCTTTGTCGTGCTGTGCCTGTTCGGCTCGGCGGCCGATCCGCTGGCCGCCGACGTGCTGTCGCGCCTGCTGACGCAGCGCGACCGCTTCGACGACAAGCACGTGATGTTCTTCGGCGTCTCCGTCGACCCGCAGGACGAGAAAACGCAGCGCGTGGCCGACATGCGCCCGGGCATGCGCTACTTCTGGGACAGTGATCGCGCCATCAGCGCGCTCTATGGCGCGCTGGCCGACGACGGCAGCTACCGGCCGATCAGCTACGTGCTCGACCCGCAATTGCGCGTGCTGCTGGCGTTGCCGATGGTGCAGCCTGCCGATGAGCATGTGGCCACATTGCGTGGCCTGCTCGACAAGCTGCGCCCGCTTGCGCCGCCGCACCGGGCACGGCCTCAGGCGCCCGTGCTGGTGGTGCCGCGCGTGTTCGAGCCGGGCCTGTGCAAGGCGCTGATCGATCACTATGAGGCGCGCGGCGGCCACGATTCCGGCTTCATGCGCGACCAAGCCGGCAAGACCGTCGTGGTTCTCGACCACAGGCACAAGCGCCGGCGTGACTGCGACATCGTCGACGACAAGCTGGTGCGAGCCTGCATGGTGCGCGTGCACGCACGGCTCGCGCCCGAGGTGCGCAAGGCGTTCCAGTTCAATGCAACGCGCATGGAGCGCTACATCGTGTCGTGTTACGACGCTGCCGAGTCCGGCCACTTCAATTCGCACCGCGACAACACGACGCTCGGCACCGCGCACCGGCGCTTCGCGGTGTCGCTCTTCCTCAACACCGGCGACTACGAGGGCGGCTGGCTGCGCTTTCCCGAATTCGGCAATGCGCTGTACAGCGCGCCGGCGGGAGGCGCGGTGGTGTTTTCATGCTCCTTGCTGCACGAGGCAACGCCGGTGACGAAGGGCAAGCGCTACATGTTCCTGCCGTTCCTGCACGACGAAGCGGCGCAGCGCGTGCGCGAGGCGAATGCCAAGTTCCTGGCCGACGCGAAGCAGCAGGACTCGGATGCGCTGGCACGGCCCGCTCTCGACAGCGACGAAAACGCGCGAGAGGGGTGAAGCTTCCGTCGCGCGCGGGTCGAGGTCAGGTCGAGCACCGCAGCCGTACACCCGTACGGCGAGGAGCGCAGGCCTGAGATCGGCTCGCGCAGCAGGAAGATTTACCCCTCTCAGGGTAGGCGTTCCAGCGCTCGCTGGTACGCCGGGTCGTGCATCAATTCGTCCCACGCGAGTGGCGCACTGCGCGGCAACAATTTCTCGCGCCGTGCTTCGCTGTCGGGGTCTTGCTGCCATTGGTCGGCCTCGAGCGCCCAGACCAGACCGTCGAGTAGCGCATCGACAGCCACGCCTGCGTCGACCGACTGATTGCACAGCAGCACCATGTCGCAACCGGCGGCCAGTGCGAGCGCGGCGGCCTGCGCATAGCTGAGTTCGCGGCCGTTCAGCGAGCGCGCGCCGGCCATGCTCAGGTCGTCGCTGAAGATCGCGCCGGTGAAGCCGAGTTGCTGGCGCAGAATTTCATTCAACCAGCGCGGCGAAAAGCCGGCCGGTCGCGAGTCGACCTTCGGGTACACCACGTGGGCGGGCATCACGCTGGCCAGGCTGGTGCTGAGCCACTCGTAGGGGCGTGCGTCGTCAGCGAGCAGCGCTTTCAGGCTGCGCTTGTCGATGGGAATTTCATGGTGGCTGTCGGCCTTCACAAAACCGTGGCCGGGGAAATGCTTGCCGCAATTGGCCATGCCGGAGAGCAGCATGCCGTGCATCAGGCTCTTGGCGAGCAGCGTCGCGACGCGTGCGTCGCGGTGAAAGGCACGGTCGCCGATCACGTTCGAGCCACCGTGGTCCAGGTCGAGCACCGGAGCGAAACTCAGATCGACGCCGCAACTGCGCAGCTCGGCGCCCAGCACCTGCCCGCAGGCGCTGGCACAGTCGGTCGCGGTGAGCGGGTCGCACATCCACAGCTCGCCCAGGGCGCGCATCGGCGGCAGCCAGGTGAAACCGTCGCTGCGAAAGCGCTGCACGCGCCCACCCTCGTGATCGACGCAGATCAGCAGGTCGTCGCGAATCGACTTGATCTCGCTCGTCAACTCGAGCAACTGGGCCCGGTTCGCCCAGTTGCGCGCGAACAGAATCATGCCGCCGGTGAGTGGGTGGCGCAGGCGCCGCCGGTCGTCGTCCGTGAGGGCGAGGCCGGCGATGTCGAGAATCACGGGGGCGTGGGTCATGTGGGACTTTCTTCGATCGTTTCGACGACGACAAAGCTCGCGGCGTAATCGGCTTCGTCGCTGATGCTGACGTGGGCGCGCAGGCCTCGTTGATTGAACCAGTTCGCAAGCTCGCCGTGCAGGCGCAACACCGGTTTGCCGCTCGCAGCCTTGATGATTTCGCACGCTTGCCACGTCATTGGCATTCGCATGCCGAGGCCGATCGCCTTAGCAAACGCTTCCTTCGCGGAAAAACGCGTCGCCAGGAAGCTGATGCCGCGCGCGCTCAGTTTGCGCGAGCGTGCCTCGAACAGCGCACGTTCGGTGGGCCCGAGCACGCGTTGCACGAAGCGCTCACCGCGCCGCTCATGGACGGCGGCGATGCGCCGGATGTCGCAGATGTCGGTGCCGATGCCGTAGATCACGGCACCGCACGCCGCGCGCGCACCGCTTCGGCCTGGAAGTCGGCGACGGCCTGGCGCAGCCCGACGAACACGGCATGCCCGATCAACGCGTGGCCGATGTGGAGTTCGGCCACGTCGGGCATTGCCGCCACTTGCGCCGTGCTGCTCGGAAACGGGCGCGCCGCGGCGCTGCCCGCAGGCCCGCTCCACAGTGCCAGGCCATGGCCGGCGTGGGTGCGCAGCCCGAGCGAGCGCGCGTACCGCACGCCCTGCTTCAGGCGCGCCAGCTCGGCGTGCATGGTTGGCGCATCGCCCGCCCACCAGGCATTGGCGAATGCACCGGTGTGCAGCTCCACGCACGGCGCGCCGCAGCGCGCGCTGGCTTCGATCTGCGGCGCATCGGCGCCGATGAACAGCGACACGCGGCAGCCCACGGCCTTCAAGCGCAGACACGCCGACTCAACCCGACTGAGTTGGCCGACAACGTCGAGCCCGCCTTCGGTGGTGACTTCCTGGCGCCGCTCAGGCACCAGGCAAACATGTTCAGGGCGCATCCGCTCGATGATGGCGAGCATGTCGTCGGTGACCGCGGCTTCGAAGTTGAGCGGGACATGCAGCGCGGCTTTCAGGCGCTCGACATCGTCATCGCGGATGTGGCGCCGGTCCTCGCGCAGGTGGAAGGTCACGATGTCCGCGCCAGCTTCGACGGCGACGATGGCCGCGGCCACCGGGTCGGGGTAGCTGCCACCGCGCGCATTGCGCAGCGTGGCGACATGGTCGATGTTCACGCCCAACAGGGGCGAACTCGGCGCCGAGCCGGGGTTCATGGGGGCGCTCGAAGCGAGCTTGGAAGGGTCTGCATCACACGTCGGGTGCGCAATTGGTCGGTGCCCAGATGATAGTGAAGCAGGCCGCGCAGCGCGGCTTTCAACTCCGGCAGGGCCAGGCCGCAGGCGTGGCGCAGCGCGGGGCCATCGCCTTGAACGAGGGCGGCGTGGATGGCAAGCAGCACCTCGCCGGTCAATCCAGGCGTGCTGCCCAGGCCGTTTCCGGCGAGCGCCTGTTCAGGCGCGGCACTCACGCCGATTTCCGGCAGGAGCGCGTAGCACTGCGCAGCGTGCAGGGACTGCTGAGTCAGCGTGACCAGGCTCAGATCGGGCAAGACGCCGACTTCACGCAGCAAGTTCAATTCGAACGCGCGCAGCGCCGCTTGCACCGGCCCATCGCCAGGCATGGCGAGCGCGGGCAGTGTGTCCGCATAGGCGTCGAACAGCGCAGGGTGCGGGTCATGCCGGGCGAGCAGCTTCATCAGCAACTCGTTCAGGTAGAAACCGCTGAACAAAGCGCCGCCGGTGAGCATCGCGGCACCGCCTGCCCACTCGGCGCCGCGCAGCGTTTGAATGTCGCTGTCGGCGGCGTCGGTACGCGCCCGGCCGAGCGTGACATGGATGCGCTGGAACGGCAGCAGAACGGCGCGCATCTGCGAGTACGGCCGCTTCGCGCCCTTGGCGGCGACGGCGATCCGGCCCAGCTCGCGCGTGAACAGATCGAGGATCAGGCTCGACTCGCTCCAGTCGTAGCGGTGCAGCACATACGCCGACAGCGGCGCTTGGGCGCTGCGCTTGGTGGTGGCCACGTCAGTGGTCCATCGCGCTACGCGCCACACGCGACGCATGAAACGAACCGGCGCTGGGAAGGGTCCGCTTTCGGCCCTTTGCTGACGTTCGACGTTCGACGTTCGCCGCTGCGCGCACGACAACCTCCGCGCGAAGGAAGGTGGCAAGGGGCTTGGAGCGAAAACCGGTGTTCGCGCAAGCCCAGACTGGCTCCGACCGTTCCCCAGGGCGGTGGCCGGCCACGAGTCGGCGTGCCACCCAGGTGCCGGGGCAGGTGGCTCGAGGTACGGTC
The DNA here is from genome assembly GCA_031419535.1 of Burkholderiales bacterium. Taxonomy (GTDB): domain Bacteria; phylum Pseudomonadota; class Gammaproteobacteria; order Burkholderiales; family Burkholderiaceae_C; genus JAEMQF01. Next base: position 7,342 of record JANOLA010000579.1, read on the forward strand.
GCAGGCCCCATTCGCGGTGTCCTGGCTCTTCGCCCGCCTGGCTGGTGTTGATGGCGCTGCGCTGCGCAGACCACATCGGGTGCCCCGCGAGCGTGGGCCGGAGAACGTACCCGGGCCACCTGCCCTCGCGCGGAGCCTGGCGGCGCGCAGCGGCGAACGGCGACCGTCAGCAACGGTCCGAAAGCCGCCCCAAGCTCCTCACTCCATGCGGGCCGGGAATGCACGGCGAGCTGGGGAAGAATCGGCAGCGCCAACCGGAACTTCACTCGTAGCCGTAGCTGCGCAAGTGGGCCTCGTCGTCGGCCCAGCCCGAGCGCACCTTGACCCACAGTTCGACGAAGACACGCGCGTCGAGCAAGGCCTCGAGGTCCTGGCGCGCCTGGGTGCCGATGCGCTTGAGCCGGTCGCCATCGCTGCCGATGATGATGCCCTTGTGCGCGTCGCGTTCCACGACGATGCTGGCGGCAATTTTCACGAGCCGCTTGCCGGCGTCGCGCGCTTCCTCTTCCTCGTACCGATCGATGACGACGGTGGAGGTGTAGGGCAATTCGTCGCCCGTCAGGCGAAACAGCTTCTCGCGGATGATTTCGCTCGCCAGGAAGCGGTCGCTGCGGTCGGTGAGCGCGTCGGGCTCGTAGAACCAGCCCTGTTCTGGCAGGTAGGGTTCGACAATGCCCAGCAAGCGCTGAACGTCGCTGCCCTTGCGTGCCGACAGGGGCACGAACTCGGCGAAATCGTGGCGTTCCTGCATGCCTTTCAACCAGGGGGCGAGGTCGGAGCGGCGTTGCACGTTGTCGAGCTTGTTCGCGATCAGCAGTACGGGTTTCTGCGCCGGCATCAGCGCCAGCACCTTCGCGTCGTCGAGCCCGAAACGGCCGGCCTCCACGACGAACAGCACCGCGTCAACATCGGCCAGCACGCTTTGCACGGTGCGATTCAGCGTACGGTTCAGCGCCGCGACGTGCTGCACCTGAAAGCCCGGCGTGTCGACGAACACGAACTGAGATTTGCCCTCGGTGCGAATGCCGGTGATGCGGTGGCGCGTGGTTTGCGCCTTGTCCGATGTGATGCTGAGTTTTTGCCCGACCAGCGCATTGATCAGCGTGGACTTGCCGACGTTCGGGCGCCCGACGATCGCGACCAGCCCGCAGCGCTGCGGGCCTGCGTCACCTGGCGCGGCGTCTGGCGCGGACGGTTTGGGGCCAATGGGCGAGGTCATGAATGCAGCGGTCCGCCGGGCTTGTCCACCGCGGCCAGCGCGCCGAGCATGCGGCGCGCCGCTTCCTGTTCCGCGGTGCGCCGCGAGCGGCCTTCGCCGATCTCGGCCAGCCCCAGGGTCGGCACAGCGCACTCGACTTCGAAGGTCTGCGCATGCGCCTGGCCGCGCGTGGCGACGATGGTGTAGCTCGGCACCGGCAGGTGCCGCCCTTGCAGCCATTCCTGGAGCTCCGTCTTCGGGTCCTTGCTCCAACTGCCCTTGTCGGCGGTGGTGATGGTTTCTCCGAACAGACGTTCCACGACGCTGTGCGCAGCGCTGAAGCCGCCGTCGAGAAACGCCGCGCCCAGAATGGCCTCGAGCGCGTCGGCCAGGATCGAGGCGCGCAGCGCTCCACCACCGCGGGCCTCGCCCTCGCTCAGAAACAGCACCTCGGGCAGACCCAGTTGCAGCGCGACGCGGTGCAGGCTTTCTTCGCGAACCAAGTGCGCGCGAACGCGCGTCAGGTCGCCTTCGTCGGAGCCGGAGAAATGCTCGAAGAGCAGGCTTGAGATCGCCAGGCTGAGAACGGCGTCGCCCAGGAATTCGAGCCTCTCGTTGTGGCCCGAGCCGAAGCTGCGGTGGGTCAGCGCCCGTTTGAGAAGGTCGACGTCGGCGAAGTGATGGCCGAGGCCGTTCTGGAGGATATCGAGGCGGCTGTTCATGGGCGGATCGTGCGCGGGCGCCCTGCTTCGATCGAGTAACCTCAGTACGTCTTTCCGGCCTTCGAACGACCTTCGTACTTGATGAGCAAATAGACAGGCTTGATCAACTCGATCTCGCTGTCGTACGCGAAGCCGATCACCACCTGATCGTTCTCTTTGGTGATCGACAAGTCTTTGCCCGAGATCGAGGTGATGGCGTCGATTTCCTTCTGCCGCTCGAAGGCGATTCGGATCTGCGGCACCGTGCTGCCCGCCTCGCCCGAGACCTTATTGATCGCCTTCACGATCGTGAAGTACTCGATCGTGGTGGGAACGACGCGCATCGTGACGAGTGCCAACATGCCGATCAGGATGGCCCACATCAGCAATCCGAACAGGGTGATGCCGCGTTGTGCGCCACGGCGGTTATGGCCGCATTGGGCGGCGCAAGACTCGACTTTCATGCTTGATAGCTCCTGTCGTACCGACATCGCGATGGCTCTGCCGACTTTACTGGAACGAGCCGATGCGCTTGAAGTTGCCGAAATTCATCCAAACGAAGAACGCCTTGCCCACGATATTCTGGTCCGGAACGAAGCCCCAAAAGCGCGAGTCCTGCGAGTTGTCGCGGTTGTCGCCCATCATGAAGTAATGGCCCGGGGGAATCTTGCAGGTCACACCGTCGGCGTGGTAGCGGCAATTCTCGCGGAATGGGAATCCGGCCCGTTCATCCGGCGCACCGTAGAACGGTTGATTGCTGGGGTTGACGAGGATGCCGTGCTTGACGCTGCCGAGCTGCTCGGTGAAATCTGCGAAGTAGCGTTGCGACTCTTCGTCGTAAAAGCCCGGCGGGGGCTTTTGCTCCACCGCCACCGGCTGGCCGTTCAAGGACAGGCGTTGGTTGCGGTAGGAGACTTCGTCGCCCGGCACGCCGACCACGCGCTTGATGTAGTTGATGCTGGTGTCGCGGGGGTAGCGGAACACCATCACGTCGCCGCGCTGCGGATCGTGGTTGTCGATGACCTTCTTGTTGATCACCGGCAGGCGCACGCCGTAGTGGAATTTGCTCACCAGGATCAAGTCTCCCACCAGCAGCGTCGGCAACATCGACGACGACGGGATCTTGAACGGTTCGTAGAGGAAGGAGCGCAGCAGGAACACCGCGAGGATCACCGGGAACAGGCCCGCCGTCCAATCAAGCCACCACGGCTGGGCGAGCACTGCCTCCTTGGCCTGGACGAGATGCGTGTCGACCTTGGCGATGCCTTGGGCGCTGAGTTTTTCGCGGCGTGCCGTGTCCTGTCGCTCCAGATCTTCAGCCGCTCGTTTGCGGCGCGGCGAGAAATGAAAATGCTCGGCCAGCCAGAAGCCGAGCGTCACGACGGTCAGGATGAACAGCAGCAGCGAGAAGTTGCCGTTCCATTTTCCGAGGTACCAGCCGCCGAGAAAGGCGGCCAAGGCACCGTACAGCAGCCCGGTCAGTGCTCCCATCAGTCTTCCACTTGCAGGATGGCCAGAAACGCTTCTTGGGGAACCTCGACGGAACCGATCTGCTTCATGCGTTTCTTGCCGGCCTTTTGTTTTTCGAGAAGTTTTCGCTTGCGGGAGATGTCCCCGCCGTAGCACTTGGCGATCACGTTCTTGCGCAGCGCCTTAATTGTCTCACGCGCGATGATGTTGGCGCCGATGGCCGCCTGGATCGCCACGTCGTACATCTGGCGCGAAATGATCTCGCGCATCTTCGCCACGATCGCCCGGCCGCGGTACTGGCTTTGGGCGCGATGCAAGATGATCGACAGCGCGTCGACACGTTCGCCGTTGAGCAAGATGTCGACTTTGACGACGTCGGCGGCGCGGTACTCCTTGAACTCGTAGTCCATCGACGCATAGCCGCGCGACACGCTCTTGAGACGGTCGAAGAAGTCGAGCACGATCTCGGCCAGCGGCAGATCGTAGGTCAGCAACACCTGACGGCCGTGGTAGGCCATGTTGATCTGAGTGCCGCGCTTCTGGTTGGCCAGCGTCATCACCGGGCCGACATAGTCTTGCGGCATGTACAGCTGCACCGTGACGATGGGTTCGCGAATCTCGTGAATGCGCCCCGGGTCGGGCATCTTCGACGGGTTCTCGATCAGGATCACTTCCTTGTTGCCGAGCTCGACCTGGTAGACGACGCTCGGCGCCGTGGTGATCAAGTCCTGGTCGAATTCGCGCTCGAGGCGTTCCTGCACGATTTCCATGTGCAGCAAACCGAGGAAGCCGCAGCGAAAGCCAAAGCCGAGCGCCTGGCTCACTTCGGGCTCGTAGCGCAGCGACGAGTCGTTGAGCTTGAGCTTTTCCAGCGCGTCGCGCAGTTGCTCGTATTCGCTCGCCTCGGTGGGGTAGAGGCCGGCAAAGACCTGTGGCTGAATTTCCTTGAACCCCGGCAACGCCTCGGTGGCCACGCCCAGGTTGTTCGGCAGCTTCTTTTCCAGCGTGACGGTGTCGCCCACATAGGCCGCTTGCAGCTCGCGGATGCCGGCAATCACAAAGCCCACCTCGCCGGCCTGGAGCGAATCGCGCGGCACCGACTTGGGCGTGAACACGCCGAGCTGCTCGGCACCATAACAAGCGTCGCTGGCCATCAGGCGAATCCGCTCACCGCGGCTGAGCGACCCGTCGACCACTCGCACCAGCATCACGACGCCGACGTAGTTGTCGAACCAGGAGTCGACGATCATCGCGCGCAGCGGTGCCTTCGGGTTTCCACGCGGCGCCGGCATGCGGTGGATCACGGCTTCCAGGATGTCGTCGATGCCTTCGCCGGTCTTGGCGCTGCACGGAATCGCGTTGTCGGCGTCGATGCCGATCACGTCTTCAATCTCCTCCCGGGCGCGCTGCGGGTCGGCCTGCGGCAGGTCCATCTTGTTCAGCACCGGCACGACGTCCACCCCGAGTTCGATGGCCGTGTAGCAATTCGCTACCGTCTGCGCTTCGACCCCCTGGCTCGCGTCAACCACCAGCAGGGCCCCCTCGCAGGCCGACAAGGAGCGGCTCACTTCATAGGAAAAGTCGACGTGGCCGGGCGTGTCGATCAGGTTCAGGTTGTAGGTCTTGCCGTCGCGCGCCGTGTACTGGAGCGCCGCCGTCTGTGCCTTGATCGTGATGCCGCGCTCGCGCTCGATGTCCATCGAGTCGAGCACCTGCGCCTCCATCTCCCGATCGCTCAAGCCTCCGCAGCGTTGAATCAACCGGTCCGCTAGCGTGCTCTTGCCATGGTCAATGTGGGCAATGATGGAGAAGTTGCGGATGTGATCCATGGGACTGCTGTTCGAAGCTCACGCCGTAGACACAACGGCGAAGCCATTGCAGCGCAAGCTCACATCGCGACACGATGTGAAGGCGCGAAGCGCCGTGCTGAAGGTAAAAAAAAGGCACGTCAAAGAACCGACGCGCCTTCCAACAAAACGTATGGCAACTGCTTGTTGGGCTTTCATTGTAGCCACAAGGATTGGCCGGAAAACCGCGCCAATGCTTGATTTCTCAGCGTTGCGGGTCGCCAACACGAATTCTTATCAACAGCTTATGCACAGTCCCCTGTGGGTTTTCTGGGGACAGAATTCGGGGCCTTGATTTCAATGCGATTTTCAACGGGTGAGTGCAAAGAGGCGGGCGGATTATATCTTTTGATAACCTCAATGACCCTTGGACGACTCGAACTCATACAAGAATCGTAGGTTCACTGAAACTATCAAATCATGGATTCCAATAGGAAACGTAGGAAGAGTCGTCTCGAAACTTCATCTGATGAAAAGACCCAGCAAGTGAATAGGGTTCGCCTCAGGGCGACCCCCGATGACCGAGGTCCTACCGAGCCGGCTTGATCACGATGAAAGTTGCCGCCTCACCGCGCTTCACCAGCACCGTCACCGACTTCGTCTTGTCGAGCTTCGTCGCCACGGATTCGAATTGCTTCGACGACGCAACCTCGGCGTTGTCCACTGACAGGATGACGTCGCCTTCACGCAGACCCGCTCGCGCCGCGGCGCCATCGACGGACTCGACCCGCACGCCATTCTTGATCTTGAGCTCACGCTTTTGCGCGTCGCTCAGATCCGCAACCACCAGACCCAAGGTCTCGACACTTGTCTTGGGCGGCGGCTTCGCATCGCTTTGCGCGGTTCGGCGCGAGCGCTCGGGTTCGACCTCGGCCACCGTGACGCTGAAGTCGCGGTACGAACCGCGCCGGAAGACTTGCACGCCGACCTTCGTACCCGGCTTCACGCTGCCGACGATGCGCGGCAGGTCGCCCGACTTCTCGATCGCCTTGCCGTCGAACTTGGTGATGATGTCGCCCGGCTCGATGCCCGCTTTCTCCGCCGGGCCACCGGATTCCACGCTGCGAACCAGGGCGCCCATCGCCTTGCCCAGGCCGATCGATTCGGCAACGTCTTTCGTCACCTGGTCGATGCTGACCGCGATGCGCCCGCGGACCACGCGGCCGCTGGTTCGCAACTGCTCAGACACGCGGCTCGCTTCGTCGATCGGGATCGCGAACGAGATGCCCTGATAACCGCCGGAGCGGCTGTAGATCTGCGAGTTGATGCCCACCACCTCACCACGCAGGTTGATCAGCGGACCGCCTGAATTGCCCGGATTGATGGCCACGTCGGTCTGGATCAACGGCAGGAACTCACCCGTGTCGCGCGACTTCGCGCTCACGATTCCAGCGGTGACGGTGTTTTCCAAGCCGAACGGCGAGCCGATCGCGATCACCCACTCGCCCACCTTGAGGCGGCTCACGTCGCCCAGGCGCACGGTGGGCAGGCCCGTGGCTTCGATCTTCAACAGCGCCACGTCGGAGCGCCGGTCCGCGCCGATCTGCTTGGCCTTGAATTCGCGCTTGTCGGTCAGCGTGACGATCACTTCCTCGGCACCGTCGATCACATGCGCGTTGGTCAACACGTAGCCGTCGGCGCTCAGGATGAATCCGGAGCCGACGCCGCGCTGCTGCGGCTCGCCCTCCGGTGCCTGGCGCGGCCCGCGTGGCGACGGCTGGTTCGGCGCCGGCAGGCCGAAGCGCCGGAAGAACTCCAGCATGTCTTCGTCCACGTCCGGCGCGCCGCTGCGTGCCGCGATTCGCGAGCGCTCCAGGGTTCGGATATTGACGACGGCCGGCCCGACCCTCTCCACGAGTTCGGTGAAATCGGGCAGCGTCTGCGCCTGGACAGGGTTTGCAGCGGCGAGCAGCCAAACCAATGCCGTTGCAGCCGCTGCGAGCGCCCACGCACCTCGCCGAACATGCCAAGCCGACAAGATTTCGATCACATGCGATTTCATAGTCACTTCCGATCACCCTCTAACAACAACGAACCTGAAAACATCTGAGACTTCACCGTGGGCGCGGCGAACCAGTTCGCGCCCTCTGGCAACCCCTGGCGGCCACTAACGGGTTCGCTCCAACCCGGCCGCGAACATCTGCAAGGTCACCGGCGGCACATCTCCCACCGCGGTGATCCACCACTCACCCTGGCGCATCGTCAGCGTTCGGGTCGCGCCGAGCGTGGTGGCCAGAGGCGCGGCGTGGCGCTGCGCGTCGAATGCCTCAATGAACAAAGAGACGTGAGTGAGCCCGTCGGAGTAGATCGTTTGCAGCACTTCCCGGCTCGCGGCCGCACCAGCGGTGGGCTCGCCGCCGTCAACCGGGCGCTTGACGCAACTCACCTGTCGAAACCCCGGTGGCACGCGGCGCATCACCCAGCCCTGCGCTTCCAGCCGCGTCGGGGTGAGAACCGGGCGCAGCACGCGATAGCCCTCCAACTTGCGCATCGGGACCAAGACACTGTCGAACTGCGGTCGAATGCCGATCGCGACATCGGAAAACGCCGCCGTCTCCAAGACTTCCATCTGCTCGCCCAGCACATCGGACCGCAGCAGCAGGCCCGAGGCCTTGTCGGCCCACAGCCGGTAGCCGTAGCGGTGCGCGTCTCGGGGCCGAACCAGCAGCACGTTGGCTTCGCGGCCCGCCACGCGGTCGCCGGCCAGCACTTGAACCTCGTACACCTCGTGCATGCGATCGTCGCCCGCTGTCAGCAGGGCCGGGAAGGAGGTCAACAAGTCGCGCTGCTCCACCCTGGCCAGCTTGCTCGCCGGCCACAGCGTGTGCACCACGTCGTTGTGCCGGAACACCTGGCGCGCGGGCCCGTCGAGCGATTCGATGCGCTCGAACTGATTGCGGCCATCGCAGAAGTGCGCGATGCGCGCGCTCGCCACCACGCCCCCGCCGCTGACGATGAAGGTTCCCTGGAAATTGTTGTGGTTCGCTGCCTGGTGGATGCGCATCAGCCAGGCGCGCATTTCGCGCGCCGTGTCCTGCAACGCCGCGGCGGACTGCGCCGCCCCGGTCTCGGGCACCAGTGCGGCGGCGACGAGCAAACCGAGCGTCAGCGCGAAGCGGTGCTGCATGCGGGAGCTGTTCAACACTCAGCGCTGCGCCGCGTCGGACGTCGCGCCGCGCAGAAAGGTCGACGGCACGCCCAAAGCCGACACACCCGAGAAATGCTTGTGCGCATCGAGATAGCGATCGAGCCTGGCATCGCGTATCAATTTTCGATCGGCCAACACGGCTTGGGCCGCCGGTTCAGCGGCACGCGGCGCGGCCGCGGCAATGCTCGCCGACGCGGACTCTGTCGCCGCGTCGCGGCGCGCCACATCGAGTGCGCGACCGGGCTCATCCCCCGGCTGAGCACGCAACACCACCAGGACCACCGCCACCGCGGCAAATCCGGCCGCGATGGCCGACAACGTCGCCCAGGGGCGCGCACGGCGCGGTGCGGGAGCCCGACGGACCGCGGCCAGCCCAGGCGAAAGCGGCACCGGCTCGCTGGCGAGCCGTTCGCGCAGCTTGAGCACGGCGGCATGGTCGCTGCGCGGCTCGCCGGCCAGGTCTTCGGAACGCAGCACGTCTCCGATCAAATGGTAGGCGTGCCAAGTCTCTTGCGCCGATGCATCGGCGCGCCAGCGCGCGCAAGCGCCGGCGACGCTGGCGGCATCCAGCTCGCCATCGGCCAATGCGGAAAGCTGTTCGGCCTCGTGCTCCGGTGCGTTGCCCATGCTCAGTTCCAATCCCAATTCAAGTGTGCCATGCGCGCTACCAGCGGTCGCCCTCGCGTGTTCCGAGAAGCGGACGCAAACGCTGAGCAATCGCCTCGCGTGCCCGGAAAATGCGCGAGCGCACCGTGCCGATCGGGCAACCCATCAGTTCAGCGATTTCTTCGTAACTCATGCCTTCGATCTCACGCAATGTGATTGCCTGGCGCAATTCTTCGGACAAGGCCTGCACCGCGGCGTTCACCGCCGCAGCGACCTGTTTGCTGGCCAGCACCGCTTCGGGGGTCTCGCCGTCGATTAGTTCGGTCTCGGCCCGGGAAGTTTCATCTTCTTCGTCACGCGAAGCCGCCAATGCCGATTCGCTGACGGTCGGATCGCGCTTGCGATCCATCAGCTCCTTTTTCGCGGTGTTCACCGCGATCCGGTACAGCCAAG
>JANOLA010000580.1:0-3545 GCA_031419535.1 Burkholderiales bacterium
GGCCAGGTGGCAAGACGCGTCGCTGGTGCCGCGAGTGTTGCGCAGGGTCGATGCGCAGGGCTTCGCGCGCACCGATGACTGGTCACCCGGCCAAGTGGGGCCGGTGCCGGCGGCGCTCGGTTTCCCCCCTCTCCCGCTAGCGGGAGAGGGTCGGGGTGAGGGTTTGAGCAGGGCACGGAGCCACCCGCCAGCCCTCACCCCAGCCCTCTCCCAGAAGGAGAGGGAGCAAAACCGAGCAACTCTCAGCCTCTCAGTCAGCACCGAGCTTCAACGAATCCTCGACACCGCCAGCGCCGGCGACACGCTGACCGAATCCGACATCGTCACGCTGTATCAGGCGCGAGGCCCGCGGTTCGATGCGGTCTGCGCCGCCGCCGACGAGCTGCGCCGCCGCAGCGCGGGCGAGACGGTTCGCTACGTGGTGAACCGCAATATCAACTACACCAACGTCTGTTCGTTCCGCTGCCACTTCTGCGCTTTCTCCAAGGGCAAGGGGCACGACAGCCAACGCGGCACGCCTTACGACCTGGGCCTGGACGAAGTGGTGCGGCGCACCGTTGAAGCGTGGCAACGCGGCGCCACCGAAGTCTGTATGCAAGGCGGCATTCACCCCGACTACACGGGAGAGACCTACCTGGCGCTGTGCCGCGCTGTGAAGAGCGCCGCTCCGTCCATGCACGTGCACGCGTTCTCGCCGCTCGAGGTATGGCACGGCGCGACGACGCTGGGAATTTCCATCGACGCCTTCGCGCAGCGCCTGCGAGACGCGGGCCTGGGCACGCTGCCCGGCACCGCCGCGGAGATCCTCGACGACGAAGTGCGCGCCATCATTTGCCCCGACAAGCTGAACACGCAGACCTGGCTGGAGGTGATCGAGGCGTCGCACCGCGCCGGTTTTCGCACCACAGCGACGATCATGTTCGGCCACGTCGACCGCTACGAGCACTGGGCGCGGCACTTGCTGCGGATCCGCACGCTGCAGTTGCGCACGGGAGGCTTCACCGAGTTCGTGCCCTTGCCGTTCGTGCACATGGAAGCGCCGATGTATCTGCGCGGCAAGGCGCGCAAGGGCCCGACCTTTCGCGAAACCGTGTTGATGCACGCGGTGGCTCGGCTCGCGTTGCACCCGGTGATTCCGAACATCCAGGTGTCGTGGGTGAAGCTGGGTGAGCCGGGCGTGCGCGCCTGTCTGCGCGCCGGCGCCAATGACCTGGGCGGCACCTTGATGAACGAGAGCATTTCGCGCGCCGCCGGCACCTGCCATGGCCAGGAAATGGCGCCGCGCCAGATGGACGAGCTGATCGCCTCGTGCGGGCGCATCCCGCAGCAGCGCACCACGCTGTACGGCGCCGCACCCGAGGCGCAAACTGAACGCTCCTACGCGGCGTTAGAACTCACCGCGATGGTGTTGCCGCCGGCCGGCAAGCGCGCGCGAATCGGCTCCTCTGCACAAGTCATTTAGGGAAGAACCATGGACTACGGCTTCAGCATCCCCACGCGAGGCGCGCTCGCCACGCCCGAAAGCATCGTCGCGATCACGCGGCGCGGCGAGGAACTCGGTTTCGCCATGGTCGCGATACCCGACCACATCGTGATCCCGCGGAGAATCGCCTCGCCCTATCCGTACAACCCGCAGCGCAAGATGCCCGGCGCCGAGGAAGGCGACTGCCTCGAGCAACTGATGCTGATGTCGTATCTCGCGGCGGCAACGCGCAAGATCCGCCTGCTCACCTCGGTGATGGTGGTGCCGCACCGCAATCCCGTGTTCACCGCCAAGGCGCTCGCCACGATCGACGTTCTGTCGCAGGGGCGGATCACCGTGGGCTGCGGCGCGGGTTGGATGGACGAGGAGTTTCAGGCGATCGGCGTGCCGCCCTTCGCCGAGCGCGGCAAGGTGACCGACGAATACCTGCGTATCTTCAAACTGCTGTGGACCGAAGCCGACCCGCGCTTCAACGGCAGCTACGCGCAGTTCAAGGACATCGTGTTCGAACCCAAGCCGGTGCAGAAACCCCATCCACCGCTGTGGATCGGCGGCGAAAGCCCTGCCGCGCTGCGCCGCGTCGTCGCGCTCGGAGATGCCTGGTACCCGCTCGGCGCGAACCCGGAATTTCCGCTGAACACGGTGCAGCGCTACAGCAACGCGGTAGCGCTGCTGCGAAGCGCCGCGTTGGGTGCGAAGCGCGATCCGAGCAGCATCACCTTGGCCTACTGGGCACCGTGGTACCGCGAAGGCCGCACGAACATGCTGGAAGACGGGCGCCGCGAGGCTTTCACCGGCACCGATGAAGAAGTGGCGTTGGACATTCGCGCGTTTCGTGCGGTGGGCGTGCGCCATCTGTTGTTCAATTTCGTTCGGTCGACGCTGGATGGCTCGCTGGCCGCGATGGAGCGTTTCGCGGCGAAGGTGCTGCCGTTGGCGGCTTGATGCGCCCGGGAAGCTCAGCGATGCTGCCGACGACGATTGCCATTCTGGGCGGCACCGGCGCGCAAGGCAGCGGCCTGGCGCTGCGCTGGGCGCACGCGGGGCACCGCGTGCTGATCGGCTCGCGCAATGCCGACAAGGCGGCGCAAGTGTGTGCGCAAATCAATGAACGGCTGGGCCGCAGCGCCGCCGCGTTGGGGCGCCATCCCTCCTCCGTGCCGGCGCAGCATCAAGCTGCCGCACCGGCCAGCTACCAAGACGCTGCGGCGGCGGCGCCGGTCGTCGTGCTGTGCGTGCCGTATTCAGTGCAGCGCGCGACGGTCGAGGAAGTGCGCTCAGTACTGGCCGGAAAAGTCCTGATCGACACGACCGTGCCGCTCGTGCCGCCGAAAGTCGCGCGGGTTCAACTGCCCGTCGGCGGCTCGGCCGTCGCTGCTATTCAGGCTTTGCTGGGAGACGCGGTGCACGTGGTGTCGGCGTTCCAGAACGTGGCGGCGCATCTGCTGCAAGACCTCGGGCACGAATTGGATTGCGACGTGCTCGTCTGTGGTGACCAGGTCGCTGCGCGCGAAACGGTGATCCAACTCGCTGCCGACATCGGGTTGAGAGGCATTCACGCCGGGCCGATCGTCAATTCGGCGGCGAGCGAAGCGCTCACGTCGGTGCTGATCGCGATCAACTCGCGCTACAAGCTCGCCCATGGTGCGGGGGTGCGCATCACCGGTCTTCCCTCCGGGATACCGTGATGACGGCGCCACCGCGCAAGCGCGAGTTGCGGATCGTGGCGCTGGGCGGGGTTCCGCTCGTACAGGAAGGTGACGACCTCGCGGCGATCGTGCTCGCCGCGCTCGAGCATTCGGGCGAGGCGCTTGCCTCGGGCGACGTGCTGGTGCTGGCGCAAAAAATTGTCTCCAAATCGACCGGCCGGCAAGTCGAGTTGGCCACGGTGCAGCCGTCGCCGCGTGCGCTGGAACTCGCCGCGGTGGTGGACAAGGATGCACGCGTGATCGAGCTGATCTTGCGCGAATCGAAGAGCGTACTGCGCGCGCGGCGCGACGTGATCGTGGTCGAACATCGGCTCGGCTTCGTGATGGCCAACGCCGGCATCGATCTGTCGAAC
>JANOLA010000581.1:0-18062 GCA_031419535.1 Burkholderiales bacterium
GTCTCGGCCTCGGCAGACGCCCATGGGCGCCGCGGTGACTACTGGGGCCCCGGCCCGTTCGTGGAGCCGCCTCCCGTCTACTACTACACCGAGCCGCAACCCGTGCCTGCCCCGCGCCAGCCAGCGGCCATGCCCGCGCCCGACCCGATCTTCTACCCGCGCAACGCCCAGAGCGAAGCCCAGACCGAGGCCGACCGCGTCGACTGCAACCGCTGGGCGACGACGCAGCCCAGCGCGATGCGCGACGCCAGCGCGTTTCAGCGCGCCACGCTGGCCTGCATGGAAGGGCGCGGCTACGTGGTGCGTTAGCACCCCGCGATCGAAAACCGAGATCTGCCGCCACGACGTTGCACGCCGAATTGCTGGAAACGCTGGCGCGAGCGACTGCGGGGCGCAAGGTGCCGCGCGTGCGCGCATTGCACCTGCCGCGCTTGCCCTGGGACGGCAGCAAGGACGGCGAATTCGCCGCGCTTGAGCTCGACGACGGAGCGCTCGGCCTGAGCTACGTGCTGCTCGGCGATTCCCTGGCGGCGCTTGCGTCGGGCGCGCATGCGCGGCAACTGATCGGCGCGGATGCCCTCGCCGTCGCCGCGGGGTGGGCGAGTGGGCAGGGCGCGCAGCGCACGCTGGGCTTTGCAGCCGTCAACGCCCTCACACGCCATGTGTTCGACCGCGTGGGATTCACGCCGCCCGATGCCACCGACTCGATCGGCGGTCTCGGCCCGCAAGCGGGTGAGCACATCGGCATGATCGGCTTCTTTCCCCCGCTCGTGAAGCAAGTGACGGCGTGCGGCGCGCGCCTGACAGTGCTCGAACTCAGGCCGGAACTCGCGGGCGACCACGCAGGGGAGGGCGGCAACTTCCGGGTCACGCTTGACGCGCGCGAACTGTCCGGTTGCGACAAGGTGCTGTGCACCAGCACGGTTCTGCTCAACGATACGCTCGAAGACGTGTTGTCGCTTTGCGCCGGCGCGCGCGCATTCGTGATGATCGGCCCCGGCGCCGCGTGTCTGCCCGACCCGCTGTTCAAGCGCGGCGTCACGCTGCTGGGCGGTGCCTGGATCGAAGACGCGCAGGCGTTCAAGCAGGCACTGGCGACGGGACAACCTTGGGGCCGATATGCGCGCAAGTTCGCACTGGCGCGGGCGGACTATCCTGGCATCGACGCGTTGCTCGCACGCGAACCGCGCAGCGGCGCTTGACCGAGCGCAAGCGCGGTGCGCAGCACGCGAGCCCGGCCGCGGCCGGCACGCCGCACCATGTGCAATGCTTGACACGCGTCGCGCTCTGGTTCAGGTTGACGCGGAGTTGTCCGCGAGCCTCAGATGTGGGACCAGGCAAGTGAAAGGATGCTGTCGATGCTGCGAAACCGTCTGCTCTTGGCTGCCGCTGCGCTGGTCAGTGCCGCGGCATTCGCCCAGGTCGTGCCGCTGCCCGACCCGTCGCGTGGCGAGCTGCTCTATGCCACCCATTGCATCGCCTGCCACACATCGCAGATACATTGGCGCGACGCCCGGCTCGCCGCCGATTGGGCGAGCCTGCGCGCACTGGTTCGGCGTTGGCAGGCCGAAGCAGGGTTGTCCTGGAGCGAAAGCGATATCGACGACGTGGCACGCCATCTCAACGCACGCCACTACCGTTTCGCGCTGCCTGGACGAGGGCGAGGTTGATGGCCGCAGCGCCCCATGGCTGATGCGAACGTGTTGCGTGGCGGTTCGGGGAACACTGAACTCACGCTGGCCGAGCAGTCGCGGGTCGTCGCCGAGCTCATGCGCTCACTGGGTGCAGCGCCGCCGCGGCAGCCGGTGGAACTGATCGAAACCCACATCTCGTTCGTGCTGCTCGCGGGTGTCTATGCGTACAAGATCAAGAAGTGCGTGAACCTCGGCTTCCTGGACTTCACGACCCTTGCGCTGCGGCGCCATTTCTGCGAAGAGGAACTGCGCTTGAACCGCCGCATCGCGCCGCGGATTTATCTCGACATCGTTCCGGTCACGAGCGAGGGGGGGCAGCCCGTGTTGGGGGGTAGCGGCGCGATCATCGACGTGGCGCTGCGCATGCGCGCCTTCGCGCAAGAAGGGCTCTGGGAACATCGGGCAGCGCACGGCGGCCTCGAACCCCAGCATATCGACGAGTTGGCGCAAGCCCTGTGCGCGTTTCATCGCGATGCGGCGGTTGCGCCCGACGACTCGGCGTATGGCGAGCCGGCCCAAGTGCGCGCACCCATGCTCGACACCTTGGATGCACTGCACGCATTGCCGGGCGACGCGCAGCGTGAACGCGTGGCCGGCGTGGCCGATCTGCGCGCTTGGGAAGCGCGGGAATTTGCGGCCCTGGAGCCCCACTTTGCACAACGCCGCAAGGCAGGAAGGGTGCGCGAATGCCATGGCGACCTGCATCTGGGCAACGTGACGATGGTCGACGCACGGCCGACGATGTTCGATTGCCTCGAGTTCGACGCCGCCTTGCGCTGGACCGACGTGATGAGCGACGTCGCCTTCATGGCGATGGACCTGCAGCGCCACGCGCGCGACGACCTCGCGCGGCGCTTCGTCAACGCGTATCTCGAACACAGCGGCGATTACGCCGGCACGCGCGTTTTGCGCTACTACATCGTGTACCGCGCGCTGGTGCGCGCCAAGGTCGCGGCGCTGCGCCGCGCACAGGGCGCGGTGGCAAGCGACGCGGTGCACGCCTATCTCGAAGTGGCACGGCTTCGCAGCGCCACGAGCCGCCCTGTGCTGTTCATGACGCATGGCTTTTCGGGCAGCGGCAAGACGGCCTGGACCGGGCAGTTGCTCGAATCCATCGGCGCCATCCGAATCCGCGCCGACGTCGAGCGCAAGCGCCTGGCGCATCTGCCGCCTCTTGCCGCCAGCCACTCGGCGTTGCACGCCGGCCTGTATTCGAGCGCAGCCAACGCGGCAACCCATGCGTGCCTGCGCCGCGCCGCGACAAGCGTGCTTCAGGGAGGCTGGTCAGCCATTCTCGACGCGACCTTCCTGGAATCCGAGCCGCGCCAGCAGGCGCGCGCATTGGCGCGGCAACTCGGCGTGCGCTTGGTCATTCTCGATTTCCATGCCGGCACCGACACGCTGCGCCGGCGCATCCTGGCGCGCGCCCGACTCGGCGACGACGCGTCGGAAGCCGGCCTCGCCGTCCTCGATGACCAGATCGCGAACGACGAGCCGCTGGGGCCGGATGAGAAGCCCGACGTGTTCAGCATCGATACCGATCGCTCCTTGAGCCAGGTCAAGCGGTTGGATGCGGGTTTCCTCGATGATTCGTTCGAGAAGTGTCTTGAATGGATTCAACACGGAGACTTTCCATGCCCGAACCATTGACCGCCGGCGACTTGTGCACGCGCAGCGTCGTGACGGCCTCCAGAACCATGGGCGTCGCCGAGGCGGCGCGCCTGATGCGAGAGAAACATGTGGGCTGCCTGGTGATCGTCGACGAGATGGCGATCGGCTGCGTGCCCGTGGGCATGCTGACCGACCGCGACATCGTCACGGAGATCGTCGCCAAGGGCGTCGATGCGCGCAGCCTGAGCGTCGAAGACGTGATGAGCGCGGAACCGGCTGTGGCCGACGCCTCGGAAACCGTGCTCGACGTGCTCGCCGGGATGCGGCGCAAGGGTGTGCGGCGCCTGCCGGTGGTTGACGCGTGCGGTGTATTGCAGGGCATCCTGGCGCTCGACGACGTGCTGGAGGCCGTCGCCGAACAACTGGGCGCATTCGTGCAGGCCATGCAGAGTGGGCGCGCGCACGAGTTGCAGCGCCGTCCTTGATCGGAGTGCCGGTCAACGTCAACCCGGGTGTCGTGCAACCAGACACGATGCCGCGGCAACCATAGCCCCAGGGGGCTGAAGTATCAAGCGCGCGACCTGGATTCGAGGATTTGGCGCAACTCGCGATAGCGCTCCTGCGGCGTGGCGCCGAACAACGGGTCGGGGCCCGGCGGCAGCACATTCGCAACCAGCTTCCAGTCTTGCGGCGTCAGCGACTTCGCGGCGCGCGGCAGGACCTCCTTTTCCTCGGTGGCAAGGTGGTGCCGGTAGTACGTCAGGTAGACGGCTGCCGTGGCCTCCAGATTGGCGCGTGGCACCACCGTGCCGGCAATGAGTTCTTCAAGGCGCGACCGCAACTCTTCGCCGGACACGGCCACGACACGATGCTCCTGCAGCAGCCGAGCGATCGGAATCCGCATCGAAGGGTCGCGGATCGCGAGTTGCGCGAATATCACATCCTCACGCGGGTGATGCGAGCGATCCGGCGACTCCCTCAAGTACGACACGATGTCGAGCATGATCCGGTAGTCCGGCTGCTCGCCTTCGTGGAACGCAGCGACCTGCTCCTCCATGAGGTCGAGCAGACTGAAGAAGTGCGCATGCTCGGCATACCACAGCGCGATCAGGTCGGTCACGATGAGTCCTCCAAGACACTCCAAGACGGATGGGCGTGACTGCGGATACTGGCCGAAACCGAGCGCCCGCCATTTGATGGCGCGCAAGCGGCGGCGCTCGGGCATCGCTATCCTGGTGCAGGGCCGCGCGCGATTGGCGATCATGCCCATATCAACCCACGGTTCATCCAAGCCATGAAACTGCCTCTGCAAATAACCTTTCGCGACATGGCTCCGCTGCCGTCGCTGGACGGCGAGATCCGGCGCCGTGCCGCCAAACTGGAGCGGTTCGTACCCGACCTGATCAGTTGCCATGTGGTGATCGAGGCGAGCGCCAATCGGCACCGCCAGGGCCACGTCTACGCCGTCAAGGTCGACGTGCGCGTGCCGGGCGAGGAACTCTTCGCCGGCGAGCACCAGGCGCACGAGGAGATCGCCATCGCCGTGCGTGAGGCGTTCGACGCGATGGCGCGGCGCCTCGAGGACCATGCGCGGCGGCGGCGCGGGCAGGTCAAGCAGCACCTTCCGAAACCGCGCCCCGCGGCAGCGGTCGGGGCCGAGGGGGCTGACACCGATAGTGCGCCTGGCGCGTGACGACTACGCGAGTTGGCGCACGAAGTCGAGCGACGACACAACGCCGACGATGTGGTCGTGTTCCATCACTACGACGTGGTGACACTTGTTGCGCAGCATCAGCCGAGCCACTTCGCTCACGCTCGTGTCCGGGGCCACGGAAATCGGTTTGTAGGTGCACATTTGCCAGGTTCGCGTCGCCGTGGGGTCTTGCTTGCGAACGTGAAACTGAAGCAGGTCCGCCACGCTGACCACGCCGACGACGGCACCACCGGGTTCGCGCACCGGCACCCACGACAGGCCATGGCTGCTCATGAATTCCTCGACCTCGTGGACCGTGTCGTCCATGGCGACCGACCAGACTTGGGTTTTCATCATCGATGAGATCGAGGTCATGTCAGCTCCCGGTTCGCCCCAAACGGATTTCAACGGCGAGCACGTTGCGCGTGACCTGCAGCAGCGTGTCGGGCGTGACGCTGATCGAATCGATGCCCAGTTCCACCAGGTACTCCACCATCTCGGGGTAGTCCGAAGGCGCCTGGCCACAGATGCCCGAATGCCGGTGGTTGCGCCGCGCGCCATCGACGGTCTGGCGAATCATCTCCTTCACGCCGGGGTCGCGTTCGTCGAAGTCGAAGGCGACGAGCTCCGAATCGCGATCGACACCGAGCACGAGCTGCGTCAAGTCGTTCGAGCCGATCGAAAAGCCGTCGAACAGCTTGGCGAAGGCGTCGATCTGGATCACGTTGTTCGGGATCTCGCACATCACGTAGATTTCCAGCCCGTTCACGCCGCGCTTCAGGCCGTGCTCGGCCATCGCTGCTAACACGCGCTCGCCTTCCTCGATGCGCCGGCAAAACGGAATCATCAGCTTGACGTTGGTGAGGCCCATCTCCTCGCGCACCCGCTTCATCGCGGCGCACTCGAGCCCAAAACCTTCGACGTAGGCCGGGTGCGCGTAACGCGAAGCACCGCGAAAGCCGAGCATCGGGTTCGCCTCGGCGGGCTCGAACCAGCGCCCGCCGAGCAGGCTGGCGTACTCGTTGCTTTTGAAGTCGGACAGGCGCACGATCACGGGTTTCGGGTAGAACGCCGCGGCGATTCGATCGCCACGCCTTCGGCCAACTCGCGCACGAAAAAATCCGCCGGCCGCGCATAGCCCTCGGTCAGCCTTTCGATCTGTGCGCGCACAGCCGGATCGGTGATGCGTTGCGCCTGCAGCAGCGCCATCGGGTGCACCTTGATGTATTCGGCAACGATGAATTCCAGACGCGCCAGGCCCACGCCGTCGTTCGGCAGGAAGCTCGTCTGGAACGCCACCTCCGGGTTGCCGAGGTTGACCATCAGTCGCGTTCGCGGGCGCGCCAGCGTCGACAGATCGGTGCGCGTGACTTGCACAGGTATCACGCCGGCATAGACCCGGCCCACGCTGCCTTCGGCGCAAGACACCGTGACTGCGTCGCCGGTCTTGATCGAGGTCGTGGCCGTTTCGCAACCCACCACGGCGGGAATGCCGAGCTCGCGCGCGACGATTGCCGCGTGGCAGGTGCGCCCGCCGCGATTCGTGACGAGCGCGGCGGCACTCTTCATTACCGTGCCCCAGTCGGGCATCGTGGTGTCGGCCACCAGCACCTCGCCGGCTTGGAACTGGCCGAGCTGCGTGATGTCGGTGATGACACGCGCCTTGCCCGATGCGACTCTCGCGCCCACCGCGCGCCCGCTCGCGCATACCTTGCCCGTGGCGCCGAGTTTGAATTCTTCGTCCGGGTCCACCGTGCCTTGCACGACGGTTTCGCCCAGGCCGTAGGCGCCGGTGATGAAGACAACGTCGCGAAAACCGGACTCGGTGTCGAGCGAAAAGATGACGCCGCTGCAGGCCATGTTGGAGCGCACCATCTTCATCACGCCCACCGACAGCAAGACCTGGAAGTGGTCGAAGCCGTTGTCGATTCGGTAGCTGATCGCGCGGTCCGTGAACAGGCTGGCGAAACACTGGCGTACCGCATCGAGCAGACGCGCCTCGCCGTATTCGGCGCGCAGCCGCGCGTAGGCGTCCTTGATTTGCGCCATCAGGTCGTCGGGCAGCTTCGCGCCGTAGACGATCTCGCGCGCCTTTTGCGCGCGCCGCGCCAGGTCGTCAAGGTCGCTCGAATTCAGGCCGTCGAGTGCTTCGTGCAGCGCAGGCCAGGCTTCGGCCCGGTCGAGCACGTGGCGGTACGCTTGCGCCGTGATCGCGAAGCCGTTGGGCACGCGAACGCCCTGGGCGGTGAGTTCGCAAAACATCTCGCCGAGCGACGCGTTCTTGCCGCCCACCAAGGGCACGTCGGCCATTCCCAACTCTGCAAACCAGCGGATATATTTGCCCCGTGCGATCGCCATGGCGACTCCTTCCCGATGCGCCCGGGCGGCAGCCCTCGACACGCACTGCCGACCCGCAGCCAAAGACTAGGGGCGAAGCGGCCGTGCCGGCTTGCGGCAGATCAATACCGGCGCGGTGGCGCCGTTCAAACTGCCGGGATCGACAGCTGCCAGGTGGAGGTCACGATGGGAGACGAAAGCGAACTTCGCAGGAGCGTGCAAGCGCTGGTTCAACCCGGCAAAGGGATCCTCGCCGCGGACGAGAGCGCGCCGACGATTGCCAAACGCTTTGCCGCGATCGGGCTCGATTCGACGCAAGAAAACCGGCGCGCCTATCGCAGCCTGATCCTGGAAACGCCGGGCCTGGGCGAGTTCGTCAGCGGCGTGATCCTGTTCGAGGAGACGCTGGGGCAGCGCGCCGGCGACGCCACGCCCTTGCCGCAGGTCGCGGCGCGCCAGGGTGTGGTGCCCGGCATCAAGGTCGACGCCGGCAAGATCGCGCTCGCGCTGGCTCCGGGCGACGAGATCACACAAGGGCTGGACGGCCTGAGCCAACGTCTCGCCAGCTACAAGGAGCAGGGCGCGCGTTTTGCCAAATGGCGCGCCGTCTACAACGTCTCCGACACGCTGCCGAGCCGCATGGCGATCCGGGCCAACGCCCATGCACTGGCGCGTTACGCGGCGATCTGCCAGGAGTACGGCGTCGTGCCCATCGTCGAGCCCGAGGTCCTGATCGACGGCGACCATAACCTGGCGCGCTGTGCCGAGGTCACGCAAGCCGTGCTGCACGAGGTCTTCGACGCCCTGTTCGAGCAGCGCGTCGCGCTCGAATACGTGATGCTCAAGACGAGCATGGTGCTGCCCGGTAAGGCGCACGCCACGCCAGCCACCCCTGCCGAGGTTGCGCAAGCGACGTTGCGCGTGCTGCGCCGCACCGTGCCGGCGGAGGTGGCGAGCATCAATTTTCTGTCCGGTGGGCAAACGCCGACCCAAGCCAGCGCCAACCTCGACGCCATGAACCGCCGCGGCACGCAGCCCTGGCCGCTGAGTTTCTCGTACGGCCGTGCGTTGCTGGACCCGGCCTTGATGGCTTGGGGCGGGCAGCCCTCCCGAGTTCGAGACGGCCAAGCTGCGTTGCTCAAACGGGCTCGGCTCAATGCGGCGGCGTGCCAGGGGCGCTATACGGCGGCAATGGAGAGCGCCGACTGAGAGCGCCCCCAGGCCGACGACATGCGTCGTCCGCCCCCCGAGGGGGTCAAGGAAACTTGGGGCGGCCCGGCGTTTCCTTGTGCGAGCGGTCAATCCAGCCTCATGCAGCCACATAACTTCCAGGTGCATCGGCCCGTGGCGCGCCGCCCACCCCGTGCACCCCGCCCATCGCGGGTGGCGCGACCTGAGCCTGCGCATCCCCGGACAACCAGCGTTGCCACGCCAACCACCACGAGCCTTCGACGCGAGGCGCCGTTTGCATCCAGGTGTCGGGGTCGAGGTGCCGCGCGCCGCTGCCGCGCTCGAGCGATTGATAGCTGCGCTTTGCATGCCCGGGCTCGGAGACGATGCCGGCGTTGTGGCCGCCGCTGGTCAGCACGAACGTGACGTCGGTGTCGGTGAGGATGTGGATCTTGTACACGGAGCGCCACGGCGCCACATGGTCGGTCAGCGTACCGAGGGCGAAGACCGGCACGCGGATATCGGTCAATGCGACCGGTTCGCCCTCGACGAGGTAGCGGCCTTCGGCAAACTGGTTGTCGATGAAGAGCTGGCGCAGGTACTCGGAGTGCATGCGATACGGCAGGCGCGTCGAATCGGCGTTCCATGCCGCCAAATCATTCACCGGCTGGCGCTGGCCGAGCAGGTAGTTGTTCAGGCGGTACGACCAGATCAAATCGTTTGAGCGCAGCATCTGGAACGCGCCGGCCATCTGCTTGGCGTCCAGAACGCCGCTGTCGCGCATCGCGTCTTCGAGGAACGTGACCTGGCTGTCGTCGATGAACAGCGAAATTTCACCCGGGTCTTCGAAGTCGGTCTGCGCCGCCAGCAGGGTCAGGCTGGCCAGCCGGGTGTCTTGGTCGCGCGCCATTTGCGCCGCCGCGATCGCCGCGAGCGTGCCGCCCAGGCAGTAGCCCGCCAGATGCACGCCTGCATCAGGGCAAATCGCGCCGACCGCGTCGAGCGCTGCCATCACACCGAGCTTGCGGTAGTCGTCCATTCCCAGATCGCGGTCGCGCGGGTCGGACCGCGGATCCGGGTTCTTCCAGGAGATCGCGAACACGGTGTGGCCCTGAGCGACGAGCCAGCGAATCAGCGAGTTGTGCGGCGACAGATCGAGGATGTAGTACTTCATGATCCACGCCGGGACGATGAGCACCGGCTGCGCGTGCACACGTGGGGTTGTCGGCGTGTACTGGATTAGCTCGATCAGGCGGTTCTTCAGCACCACTTTGCCGGGCGTGGCCGCGACGCACCTGCCGACCTCGAAGGCTTCGACGCCGGCCGGCTTGCGGCCGGTTGTCGCGCGCTGCCAGTCGTCGAACGCATTCAACCCACCCTGCCAAAGACTGGCGCCGCCGCTGCGCGCCAGCTCGGCGAGCACCACCGGATTCGTGGCAACGAAGTTGGAGGGCGCGAAGCGATCCAGCCATTGGCGCGCGCCGAAATTGACCATCTGCCCGTGGTGCGGGCTCATGCCGGCGACGCCGGTGGTCGCGACGTGCCACCATTGCTGCGCGAGCAGGAAGCCCTGGGCTAGCGCGTTGTACGGCCAGCCTTGCCAGGCCGCATCGGCGAAGCGCTTGTCTTGGGGCAGGGGCGCGATGCAGGGCGGGGTGGCTGCCCCGCCCGGGCGCATGGCCGCGTAGGCGAACAGGCCCAAGCGCAGCGCCTTCTTCAGGGCCTTCTCGGCCAACTGCACCTGCTTGCCGGGGGCCAGCGCAAGGTGCATCGCCCAGTCGGCGCAGGCCAAGGCGGCAGACACCGGCGAGACTCCGCCGCTGAACTGCGCCAGCGCGGCGCGCGTCGTGTGGTCCAGGCTCGCCCAGCGCGCTTCGAGCTCAGGCGTATCGGTGGCGATGCGTCCGAGCCAGGCGCTGGCGGCGCGTTCCAGCGGTTGCGTGGGCAGCGCTGTGTCGGCGAGCGCTGCGGTGACGGTGTCGGGGGCTCGGTCCATGGGTTGAATGCCTTGATTGCGGGTCCGGGAGGACGCCGGTCGATGATCGCGCAAAGCCGCAGGTCGCCGGTTGATGTGGGTCAAGCGGCAGCGCCGACAGGGTGCCAACAGGGCCGCCAGAATCGCCCCGCGGGGTTCCCTTGTTTCCTTGCTCCAGCCCAGGGCCACGAGGGCCTACCGACGGCTAACGCGCCTTCCTGGGTGAGCCATGCAGGGACACGGTTCGCGCGCTGTCATCGGCGTCCTGGCGATGGCATGCCCGTGCCCAACACGCCGCTGGCGCGGGCCTCGAGATAGGCGAACAAATCGCCGATGTGTGCCTTCACGGTGGGTTCGCCTTCCCAGGCCGGCATCACCGACTCACCCACGCGGCGCCGCAGCCCGCGGCGTCGGCGCCGTGGCAGCGTGCGCAGTGCACCTGGAAGAGCCGCCAGCCGAGGTAGGCCGGGTTCGCCGATGCAGCGGGCAGCGCCGCGGGCGCGGCAGCTTGTGCGCATGCGCCGCCGACGGCTGCCGACAGGATCGCTCCTAGCGCCGCCCGGCCTGCGGCATGCAACGCGGCGTTCATGCGCCGCCCGTTCGGCGCTCGGCTGCGCGCTGGCAGTCCATGCACAGCCGCGCTTCGGGCAGCGCTTGCAAGCGCGCCGGGGCGATAGCCGCGCCGCAGCGTTCGCAAGCGCCGTAGGCGCCGCCGTCGAGTCGGTGCAGGGCGGCCTCGACGTCGAGGAGTTCGTGCTGCGCTCTGCTCAGCATTGCCAGCTCGAGTTCGTCGTCGGCGTCGGCAACAGCGCCTTCGGCTCCGGCGATGAAAGTGTTGCCGGTCGCCGCGGCTGGCTCGACGAGTTGCTCGCGATGCGCCTGAACCTCGTCGCGCAAACCTGAGGCGCGGGCCAACAACTGCTCGCGCAGTGCGCTGAAAGGCGGGGTGGGCATATGGGTCATGTCGATCGCGAGTGTGTCAATGCACGCAGCGTAGCGCTGCATCGGCAGCGCGGGTTGCGATCGATCAAGCCAACGCGCCGGCGCGTTGCCGGTTGCCGCAGCGCCGCTGCCCGGCGGCGCCGGCAATGGCCCGCGAACTGTTGGCCACGGTCCTCGCACTGTCTGTGAACTGTCCATGTACGGTCTGTTTACCGATCATTCACCCACTGTTTCCGAAGCACGTCTTGCCATTGGTCAAGCGTTTGCACGCCTGCCCTACGCTGACATCCGTCGATCAACAGCAGCAGGAGAAACCCGATGAATGCTCCCACCACCCAGCGCGAAGTCCAGGCATTGCGCGCAGCGCTCCCGCCCGGTTTGGCCCATTCGTACTTGCCGCTGTCGCAGGCGCGCCCGGACGCGCCGGTTGCCCGCCCGGCCCCGGTGACGCAGCCTTGGCGCGAAGCCCTGGCGCTGCTCGAGGCACACGTACCTTTCACGCGCCGCATGGTGCATGCGGGCGACTTGGTGCACGCCGGCGGCGAGCCTTGCACGGCGTTGCACATCGTCAATTCGGGCATGGTTCGCAGTGTCAATTTTTCGGCCGATGGCCGCGAGCAGGTGGTGGGCCTGCACTTCAAGGGCGACTGGCTGGGCTTCGACGGCATCGCCAGCGGCCGCTACGGCTGCGACGCGATCGCCATGGACACCGGCGAGGTCTGGACCTTCCGCTACGACACGCTGCTGCGCACCTGCGCCAGCGTGCCCGCGCTGATGGCGGCGATGCACGCCGCGATGAGTGAACAGATCGTGCGTGACCGCAACTCGCTGCTCTCGCTGGGAACGCTGCCAGCCGACGCACGCGTCGCCGACTTCCTGAAGTTCTGGGCCGAACGCTTGCAGGAGCGCGACCTGCGCACCGACCAGATCACGCTGCGCATGACGCGTGCCGAAATCGGCAATACGCTGGGCATGACGCTCGAGACCGTGAGCCGGGCCCTCTGCCGCATGGCGCGCAGCGGAGTGATCCGCTTCAACGAAAAGGGCCGACGCGACATCGGCATTCCGAGCATCGAAGCGCTGGGCGATTTCATCCAGGAGGCATTGGCGCCGACGCAACGCGTGTTGCAGTAGCTCAGCCTCTCAGACCCGTCAGCGCTCTACGGCTCGAGCATCTTCGGCGTGATCAGCGTCACGCCGCGTTCAGTGACGTGGAAGCGGCTGCGGTCTTCGACGGGGTAGACGCCGGCCTTGAAGCCGTCGGGCAGGATGCAATGCTTGTCCACCACGACGCGGCGCAGCGTGACGTTGCGACCGATCACGGTGTCGGGCAGGATCACGCAATCTTCGATCAGGCTGTGCTCGCCGACGCGCACGTTCGAAAACAACACCGAGCGGCGCACCGTCGCGCCGCTCAGGATGCAACCGCCGGAGACCAGCGAATTGACGGCCATGCCGCGCCGGCCCTCGTCGTCGAACACGAACTTGGCCGGCGGCAACTGGTGCTGCAGGCTCATGATCGGCCAGGCAGGGTCGTACAGGTTGAGCTCGGGCACCACGGCGGCGAGGTCCAGGTTCGCCTCCCAGTACGCGTCGACGGTGCCGACATCGCGCCAATAGGGCCGGTCCCCGACCATGTTGACGCAACTGTCGGCGAAGCAGTGCGCGAAGACGCGTTTGTGGCGCACCAGGTAGGGGATCAGGTCCCTGCCGAAGTCGTGAGTGGAAGACGCGTCCGCGGCGTCGCGCTCCAGTTCGTCGCACAGGACCTGCATGCTGAACACATACACGCCCATGTTCACCAGGGCACGCTCGGCGCTGTCCGGGCACGGCTCGGGATGCAGCGGTTTTTCCTCAAAGGCGGTGACGCACGCGTCGGCGTCGAGGCCGATCACGCCGAAGTGGCAGGCCTGGGCCAGCGGCACATCGATGTAGGCCAGCGTCAGGTCCGCGGCGCGCGCCACATGCTCTTGCAGCATGCGTGCGTAGTCCATCTTGTAGACATGGTCGCCGGCCAGGACGAGCACGTATTGCGGGTTGGCCTCGCGCAGGATGTCCAGGTTCTGGTAGACGGCGTTGGCCGTGCCGCTGTACCAGGTGTCGTCGAGGCGCTGCTGCGCCGGGACGACGTCGACGAACTCGCCCAGGTTGGATGCCAGAAAGCCCCAGCCGCGCTCGATGTGGCGGATCAGGCTCTGCGCCTTGTACTGCGTCAACACGGCGATGCGCCGAACTCCTGAGTTGACGCAATTGCTGAGTGCGAAGTCGACGATCTTCAGTTTGCCGGCGAACGGCACGGCCGGCTTAGCGCGCCAGTCGGTGAGCTGCATCAGCCGGCTGCCGCGCCCGCCGGCCAACACCAGGGCGTAGCAGCGCTGCGTCAGGTCGTGCAGGGTTTCGCGTTGCGCGGGCACGCCCAGGGTGCGTCCCTGCGCGATGCTCGAGGTTCGATTGGCCATTCGATGTATCGAGGTGTATCGAGGGTTGAATGTTTGGACGCTTCGATCTTTGATCAACCAGGGCGCAGCGCGCATCCGGCGTGGCGAGCCTAGGCCGATTCACTCGGCCGGCATTGCTGAGGATCAAGCCGCGCTGCGTCAGTTTCGAAACCTGATCCAGCGCAAGGCGCGCAGCCCGATGTTGCGCCACAGTGGCGCTGTCATGACACACAGTGGCGGCCGCAGGGCCAGCGTATGGAAGCCTTGACCGACAGCCCACCCGGGATGCGATCGCGCAAGCCGAATCGGGTTCGCGACAACGCGCTGCAACGCGAGCGCGTGCAGATCGACGCCTTGCGTGAGGTGCGCGCCGCGTGGCAGGGCCTGCTCGGGCCGGCGCCGCTGTTGCCCGACTTGCTGGATTCGCTGCTGCTGCTTTCAAACACGCGCAAAGTGAAAACCGGCCAGCAGGTGCTGTGGCGAACCGAAGTCGCGCGCGAGCTGTTGTTGGTGGTGCAAGGCGATGTCGGTCTGGGTTGGTTGGCGCCGCCGGCGCCATTGCGCATCGAGCGCAGCCTGCGCGGCCCCGCATGGCTGGATCTGAGCAGCGCCTGGCTGAACTGCTGTCCCACCGTGGACGGCGTGGCCCTGAGCGATGCGGTGCTGGTCAATGTGTCGCGCAGTGCCTACCAGACGCTCATGGCGCGCCAGCCCGAGCTGGCCCGGCGCACCGTCGGCTGCCTGGCCGAACAGCTGCATGCGGCGACGCGCGCGACGCAGGCCCTGATGCACAAGGACGCTCAGGCGCGCCTCGCCGCTTTTCTGGTGCAGCGCTGCGGCGTTGACGCCACGGCGTCGCAAATCGTGTTGCACGAACGCAAGCGCGACATCGCTTCGCAGCTCGCCGTCACGCCCGAGACCCTGTCTCGATTGCTCAAGCAGTTCAGCGACGAAGGCTTGGTCGAGGTGCATGGCTACACGATCGCCATCCTCGACGTGGCCGGATTGCGAGCGCGGCAAAGCGCAGCCGCAGCGCCGCCCCGATGACCGGTCCCGCTTGATGTGGCTCAAAGCCGCGTCGCCGCCGCACTCGTAGCATCGGCACGCACCCACCGCCGGAGTCCAGCATGCGCCACGCGTCGTCGAGAATCATTCACGAAGAGCATGCGGCGCTGGCAGCGATGCTGCGTTCCGTACTGTTGCTGCTCGCCCAATATCGCCGCCGAGGCGAAACGCCGGACTTCGCCGTGCTGCGCGCCATGTTGTTCTACATCGACGAGTTTCCCGAACGCCTGCACCATCCGAAAGAATCGACGTTGCTGTTTCCGAAGCTGCGACTGCGCAGTGACGCGGCTCTGGCGGTGCTCGACAAGCTCGACCGGGAACACGAGGAGGGCGAGTGGAAAATCCGCTACGTCGAGCGCGCCCTGCTCGCTTTCGAGATCGTCGGCGAATCGCGCCGCGAGGCTTTCGAAGACGCGTTGCAGAAGTACGTCGACTTCTATCTGGCGCACATGCGCACCGAGGAACTCGAAGTCCTGCCGCTCGCCGAACGCGTGTTGACGGAAGCAGACTGGGCCGAGCTCGACGCCGAGTTCTCGCTGAATCGCGATCCGCTCACCGGCCACGCGCCAGAACAGGAGTACAGCGCGCTGTTCAGCCGCATCGTGAGCCTGGTGCCGGCTCCCATCGGTCTGGGGGATGCGTAGAGGCAGCGCTGAACAAGTTCCTCGCGGGTCGCGCATCCCTGGCCAACGAGCCGCTGCGCGGCGTTCGCGGTTGCAGGCCCGTCAATGCAACACGAGCAGGGGCAATTTGCTGCGTGCCATCACGCCCTTGGTGCGCGAGCCGAACAGCAACTCGCCGAACAGCCCACGGCCGTGCGTCACCATCACGATCATGTCGCAGCCCTGCTGCCGCGCGGTATCGGCGATCGCCGAGTCGATCGTGTCCGCCTGGGCATGAACACCGTTGAACGGCACGCCCGCCGCGGCGGCGCGGCGCCCGAAGTCGGCCAGCACGCCTTGTGCATGTTGGGCAGTGGCTTGTTCGTGCAGCTCCATTTCGCGCACGTAGCGCAAGCTGCCATGAACGCCAGGGGGTGGCGGCGGCGGCGGCTCGGCGATGAACGCCGTGATGCTTGCATCAAGCTGCCGCGCCAGGTCGATGCCAACCCGCATCGCGCGCTCGGCGAGGTCGGTGCCGTCCACAGGAATCAGGAGATGTTTGAACATGAGGGCTCCTTGCGGAGTCAATGCAAGACGAGCAGGGGCAGGCTGCTGAGCGCCATGACGCGCTTCGTGCGCGAGCCGAACAGCAGCTCGCCGAACACCCCACGGCCGTGTGTGACCATCACGATCATGTCGCAGCCGCGCTCGCGCGCCGTTTCGGCGATTTCTTCGTCGACCCGGTAAGCCTGGGAATGAACCCCGTTGAACGGCACTCCCGCGGCAGCGGCGCGGCGCTCGAAGTTGCCCAGCACGCCTTGCGCGTGTTCGGTGGTCGCCTGGTTGTGCTGCTCTACGTCGCGCGGATAGGCCATCGCGCGACGACCGGGAGCCGGCGCAGGTGGCGGTGGCTCGGCGATGAACGCCGTGATGCTTGCGTCGAGCTGCTTCGCCAGGTCAATCCCGGCTTGCATCGCGCGTTCGGCGAGGTCGCTGCCATCGACGGGGATCAAGAGGTGCTTGAACATGAGGTCTCCTTGGAAAGTCGTCCTGAGCATAGAACCGGCATCGCCGTCACGCGTTGAGATCGATCAACACAACGCGTTGACGAGCGCGGCGCCCGCCGCCAGGCCCTGGCGTTCATGAGCAAATGTGGCTTTGCCACTTTGCTCATTCCCCCTCGCGGGGCGGACGACGTATATCGTCGGCCTGGGGGCGCTCTCAATGAACCGCGTCGCGCGCGATCGGGCAGCACAGGCTGTGGATCGCGGCGCCGGCGCGGGCAAGTTCGCTGCCCGGCACTTCGATCACTTCAACGCCGGCCTGACGCAGCCGCTTGTTGGTGCGGGTGTTGCGTTCGAAGGCGATCACGATGCCGGGGTCCAGGGCCAACACGCCGTTGCCGTCGTCCCACGGCTCAGCTGTGCCATCGTGCGAATCGCAGCCGCTGACGATGGCTTTGAAGGTCGGCGCGCCCAGCGCTTCGCTGAGGACGTCGAGCAAGTGCACGCCGGCAAGCGTGCGCACCGTGATGCCGGCGCCGTGCGCGACAGGGCGCAGTTCCTGGCAGGAAATGCGGTCCACCACGTCGGGACGGTAGGTCACCACGTCGGGCGAGCACTGTGTGAACAGGCACTCCAAGGGCTGGTTCGCGCCCGGCTGCGGCAACTGCGCCGCGATCACGGTCTGCGCCGCACCGCCTTCGAACAGCGCTTGCGCGATCTGCAAGGCCGCCTGCGGCTGAGTGCGCGCGCCGGTGCCGATCAGCACCACGCCTCGCCCCAAGGGCATGATGTCGCCGCCTTCGGCGCAGGCGTGTAGCGAAGCTGCGTCGGCGTCGCCCCACCACACGCGCGGCCGCAGCGACTTGAAGCGCGGGTGGAAACGGTACACCGTGGCCACCAGCAGGGCTTCGCTGCGCGGGCCGCGCCGGGCGGCCAGGTTGAGCGTCACGCCGCACTGGACCCAACTGTGGCTCGCGCGCATCGTCAAGGAATGCGGCAGAGGTGGCAACACGAACGGATGCAAGGCCAGAGCCAAGCCGATCGCGCCACTCGTCGGCAGGCCCAGGTCGCCCAGGGTGATACCGCCGATCAGCAGTTCAGCGAGCCGCGTGGCATCGAGCTCGTCGCATGCGGCACGCGGTTCCACGCCCAGGCCCGCGGCGACGCTCAGGTGGGCGAGCAGCCGGTCGAGAAGCCAGGCGCGTGCCTCGGGCAACCGAAGAGTCTGCGCCAGCAGCGCGTGCAACTCCAGCACCTCGACACCGTGCTGCGTCAGCGCGTCGACGAACTGGGAAAATTCGCGCTGGGCGCGCTCCACCCAGACGGGTGCGTCGAACTTCAACTCCCGGCAAGTGCGTGGGCTCAAGCGTTCGTGCGCCAACCCGGGCTGGCAGACGAGTGCGGCACGCAGTTTTCCCACTTCCGAGTAAACGCCGAAGGATGGCGCAAGCGGCACCGGCGCGCCGCGCTTGCCTGCCGTGCCGCCGCGGCTCGGGTCCAGGCCCGCCTCGATGTTCTTCACATTTGCTCT
>JANOLA010000582.1:0-9102 GCA_031419535.1 Burkholderiales bacterium
TCGTCGCCGAAATCGTCGCGGTGAAGAACGGTGTGTCGCTGACCCAGAAGAAAGAAGGCTCCGCGATGCCCCAGGCTTCGGGCGTGTGTGTTCGCGGGTGATGCTATTTGCGAGTTTCCGCATACGCGAGACGCGCCGCCACGTGGGCCTTCAGTCGTTCGACCGCGCCGGGGAGTTTGCGCTTCACGGCGCGTTTGGCGCGGTGAACGTTGTCGCGCAGAACATGCAGTCTCGCCCGATTGCGCTGTGCTTGAATGGCCATTCTTTTCTCCAGAGGTGAGCTTGGAGGGTAACCCACATTCCCGCGCTGCCGCGCAGGGCGGGCTTGCCCTGCACCTCGGATTGAACTTTGAGTGGCTTACTTCGGCGCCGACGCCGCCGGCCCAGCCGGTACGTTGGGCAGCACCACGCCGGGCCCGATCGGAATGTCGGGCGTGTCGCTGATCGCGCGAACGAAATAGCGCGTGTCGCCGAAGCAGCTGGTGGGCAGGCCCACCTTTTCGTCGTAATGCAAGCTCACGCGCCGCCCCATCGCGCGCGTGATCTTCTTGGCCAGTTCGTCGTCGTGTACCGTGAAGTAGAACTTCTCCACCGTCGTTCCGGGCAGCGAGACGAGCGCAAGCTCGCCCTCCCAGGTCTTGCAGACCCAGCCCTTGTGCGAGAACTTCTGCACCCAGCCGGCGCGCTCGCCGCTCGAGTAGCTCCAGTTCAGCACGAAGGCGAAGTAGCCGACGAGCAGCGCCGCGATCACGATCAGGCCGGCGATCAATGGTTTCAACATGCGGGGTCCATGGCGGTTTCGATGAGGCGCAATCGTCGCACAGGCAGCGTGACTTGGCCTGGACGGCGCATGGCTACTCCCATTCCAAGCGCAACCCGACCCAGGCGCCACGCGGCGCGCCCAGGCCGCGGAACGATTCGTTCACCGGGTTCGCGGGGTCGAAGCCGCGCCCCGGTGCGGTGAACACGTTCTGGCCGAGGATCGCGAAGTTGGCGTACTCGCGGTTCAACGCATTGTTGATGCGCGCGAACGCCTCGAATCCTTTGCCGAAGCGGTAGCGCGCGTCGAGATTGAGCACGGCGTAGCCCGGAACGCGGCCGTTGACGTCGCGATTGTTTTCATCGCCGCGCGCTTGGCTCGACGCATTCGCGACGACATTCACGCCGAGTGACAAGGCCTCGTTCGCGTCGAGGTCGAGCCGCAGGTGCAGCGACTGTCGCGGAATGCCCGGCAGGCTGCTTCCCCTTTCGACTTGAATGTCGCCGTTCGCATCCGCGGTGGAGTTCGACGGGCTGTTCTCATTGAATCCAGTGCGGTAGGTCGCGGCAATGAAGCTGTAGCGCGCGACGGCCTTGAGGGCGCCCCAGCGGTTCGCCGCGTTCAATTCCACGCCTTCGCGCCGTGTCTTGCCGACGTTCTGGAAGAACCCCGCGTTGATCGCTCCGGCGCTGCCGACGAACTGGATGTCGTCGCTCAGGTCGGTGCGGTACAGCGCCGCGCCCCAGCTGAATTCGCTGTCCTGGCTGCGCACGCCGAATTCGAGCGTGCGCGCAACCACCTTGCGCAGCGGCGGGTCGGCCAGAAACGCGTTGGGCAGCTTGCACGGCGCGGCCGGGTCGGCACAGGTCAGCTCCATCGCGGTGGGCGCGCGCATGCCTTCGTTGTAGCTGGCGTACGCGGTGAGCTTGGGCGTCGGGTTGAAATTGATGCCGACGGCGGGGTTGAAGCGCGTGAAACGGTGGTCGCCGTCGAGCTGCGGATCATTGCCGCTGCGGTCTCGAATGTGCACGTCGGCGGCGTTGAAGCGGCCGCTCGCGGTGAGCGTCCAGGCCGGTGTCACTGCCAGGCTGTGCATCGCGTAGAGCGCGAGGTAACGGCTGCGCGTGGCGGCGTCGGTCTCGCGTGTGAAGTCGCCAGTGGCGATCGCGCCGCGCAGCGCGGTCAGCGCCGCCGGTTGCGCATCTTGCGTGTAGCTGGCACGGCCGAAGTCGCCGCTGGCGCCGAACACGAGCTGGTTCTTCATGCCGGCGAGTTCGCGGTTCAGCGTGAGCTGGGCACCCAAGCCCGCGCTCGTCTGCTCGATCGTCGAGAGGTCGTTCAGCGCTTCCACGGGGTCGGGCAAGCCGGTGAGCGGGTCGATGCTGCCGAACTGATTGTTGACGTTGCTGCTCAGGTTGACATTGCGAAAGCGCCGCAGGTAGACATTGCCGCCGAGCAGCGTGTCTTGCGCGATGAAGTGGCGGCCTTTCAGCGCCAGCATGGCAAGGCGGTTGGTGTTGATGTCGGGGTAGGTGTAGGCCTGGCGCGTGTCGTCGAAGAACGACAGCGGCAGCGTCTGCGTTCCCTCGAGGCGGTTGTTCGCGGCGGTCAGACTCAGGTCGATGTCGGTGCGGTCCTGCCTGAAGCCGAGCTTGCCGAACAACTGCTCGATCCGGCTCGAGTTGTGTTGCGCCCAGCCCGGGTCCTTAGCCGCGTTGCCGGTGATGAAGTAGTCCCAGGCGCCCTCGACCCCACCCTGCTCGAGCTGCAGCGTCCTGCGCCCGAACGAGCCGGCCGACAACTCACCCGCGCCGCCGGCCGAATCGCGGCCGCTGCGGGTGGCGATCGACAAGGCGCCGCCGAGCGTGTTCAACCCGAACAAGGGGTTGGACCCCGGAATCAGCGTGATGCTGGCGATGGCCGATTGCGGCAACAGATCCCAGTTGACGACGTCGCCAAACGGCTCGTTGATGCGCACGCCGTCCTGGAACACCGACAGACCCTGCGGCACGCCCACCAGCGGCGAGGCCGTGAAGCCGCGAAAACTCACATCGAGCTGGTACGGATTGCCCTGCGCCGCGTTGACGTGCACGCTGGTCGGGTTCTGCTCCAGAAACTCGGTGACGTTGCCCTGGCGTTGTTTGGCCAGGTCGCGTGCCCCGTAGGTCTGCACGTTCGCCGGAACGTCGCGCAATGCCGTGCCCAGGCCGGGCAGCGGCGTGGTGCCGATCACCACGACGGGCGGCAGCTCGCTGGGCCGGGTTTGACCGGTGTGTCCCGGCTGGGCGCTCGTTACCGTGGCTTCGAGGGGTGAAGGTGCAGTGGTCTGCGCCTGGATTTGCCCGGCGCCGCACCAGGCGGCAACGCCCGTGAGCGCCAGCGAAAGGCTTCGAAATGTGGAAAGCGTGGAAAGCCTGATCAGCGGTCCGCGGCGGTTCGGCATGTTCTTCTGTTCGTGGTCCGTGCGCGCGGGCGCGATGGGGCAGGGCTGAGCAACTGTCTTCGCAGCCGGGGGTCGACATACCGGGAGGCGCGATGATAGCGGCCATGTCACCCACCCAGCCCGTGCCCGGCCCGAGGCCGCCCGACGCCGCCCAACGCCCGGCGCTGCCACCGCGCGAGAGCTTCCTCGCGCTGCTCGCCGATGCACTGGCGCAAGGCAGTCTGGTCAAACTCGTGCTGGGCAAGTATGTCGGCGGCGAGCCTCGGTTGCGGCAGCTCGCGGTTCGTCCGATTCTTCTTCGGGGGGCCGCGTTACTCAGCCTTCTCTATCGCTACCAAACCAAGGACGTGACGAAGAACGTGTCGCCCGAGGAAGGGCAGCGCATCGTCGCCGAGGCGATCGGCGCGAGCTTTCGCAACGCCCATTTGCTGACGAGTACGCAGACGATCGTGCTTGCCATCAGCCAGCGTGGCCAGTGCACGATGCGGCGCAAGGCGGTGGATCAGCTTCAGCGTCGGCCTGAGCAGCAGCATGGCGAGCGGCACGGCGAGGGCCATGACGAGCGGCGTGGCGAGCCCAGTGACGAACCGTCTGACGAGCCGGTGGCCGCGCCGCACGACCGCGCAAAGCACCGGCATATCGCGCTTGAGCGGCCGTTTCTCGCGGCGCTGGGCGTCGCCGATTCGCAGCAGCGGCTGATCCCGGTGATGGCGCGCAAGTACAAGCAGATCGACAAGTTCGTCGAAGTATTCGCGAGCGCGTTTTCAAGCTCGACGCTGGCGCAGGCGAAGCAGGTTCGCATCGTCGACTTCGGCGCCGGCAAGGGCTACCTCACGTTCGCGGTGCACGACCATTTGCGACACGCGCTGGGCATCGACGCGCAAGTCACCGGCGTGGAGTTGCGCGGCGACATGGTGGAGCTCTGCAATGCCGTGGCGCAACGCCTGGGCCTCACGGACCTGCGCTTCGAGCAGGGCGACGTGACGCGCCATGTGCCGCGG
Source organism: Burkholderiales bacterium (assembly GCA_031419535.1). GTDB lineage: Bacteria > Pseudomonadota > Gammaproteobacteria > Burkholderiales > Burkholderiaceae_C > JAEMQF01. Next base: position 4,205 of record JANOLA010000582.1, read on the forward strand.
CCGGTCGACGTGATGATTGCATTGCACGCCTGCGACACCGCGACCGACCACGCGATCCGCCTGGGCGTGCAAGGCGGCGCGTCGATCATTCTGTGCGCGCCGTGTTGCCACAAGGAAGTGCGCCCGCAGTTGTTTTCCAAACTCGGGATGAGCCCGCACCCGATCCGCGCGGTGCTGCGGCATGGCGTGCACCTCGGCCAGGAGGCCGACATGGTGACCGATGCGCTGCGCGCGCTGCTGCTGGAAGCGAGCGGTTATGCGACGCAGGTGTTCGAGTTCGTGTCGCTGGAGCACACGAGCAAGAACAAGATGATCCTCGCCGTGAAACGGCCGCACGCGACGGACCCACGGCCGTGGCTCGAACAGGTGGCACAGGTGAAGCAGTTCTACGGCATCCGCGAACAAGCGCTCGAGCGGCTGCTCGCGCCGCGGCTGGGCGGCGCGTAGCGCGGCGCCGGGAGTCAATGAGGGTAGGCGAGGGTGGCCGAGGGCGGCGCAGCGCAGCACAGGGCGGCGCAAGCTCGCCGAAGCTCAGAAGCTCAGTCGGCGAGCGCCTGCTACAACGGCGCCGGCGCGGCGTTGCCGTGCAGCACCTGGGTCGCGAGCTGGTAGTACGCCGAGGCTTCGTCGCTGAGGTGCGCCTCGAGCGCCGGGTTGCTCTCGGCGCTGCGCTGGCCGCTTTGCGCGTCGACGACTTTCACGCCGCGCTTGGGCGAAAGCTCGACGATGCGGCCCTCTTGCATGTAGCCCACCGTCAGGTAATTCGCCATGAAGGCGCGCGGGTGGTGCTTGCCTTCGGTCAGGATGTCTTGCCCGAAGAAGCGCGAGGTGTAGCTCACGTTGAGCAGCGCGAGCACGGTGGGCGCCACGTCGATCTGCGACGCGAGCGTGTCGATGCGGCCCGGCGCGACGATGCCTGGCGCGTAGACGATCAGCGGTATCCGGTAGTTCTCCGGCGGCAGATTCGTGCGCCCGCGCCCGTTCGACGTGTGGTCGGCGACGAACACGAACACGGTGTCGGTAAACCACGGCCGCGATTGCGCCTCGCGCAAGAACTCGCCGATCGCCCAGTCGGTGTACTTCACGGCGCCGTCGCGGTTCGTGCCGGAAGGAATGTCCACGCGACCGGCGGGGTAGGTGAACGGCCGGTGATTCGTTGTCGTCATCACATGCGCGAACACCTTGGTGCCGGCCGCGGCGCGCTTGTCGATCTCACTCAGAGTGAGGCGGAACAGGTCTTCGTCGGCCACGCCCCAGATCGTTTCGTGCGAGATGTCCTCGGAGCGAATCGCGCTGCGGTCGATCACGGTGTAGCCGTTGCCGCCGAAGAAGTCGCGCATGTTGTCGAAGCGGCTGTAGCCGCCGTAGAGGTAAAGCGCCTCGTAGCCCTGCTCCTTGAACACACCGCCGAAGGTCGGGTAGCCCTTGTTGTTGGTGCGCATCGGCACCGCGTGGCCGGGGGTCGGCGGCAGCGAGAGTGTCAGCGCCTCCAGCCCGCGCACGGTGCGCAGGCCGGTCGCGTACAGATTCGTGAACGCCAGGCCTTCGCGCGCCAGGCGGTCGAGGTTCGGCGTCAGGCCGGGCTTGCCGCCGAACGATTCGACGAAATCGCTGCCCAGACTTTCGATCGACACCATCACGACGTGGTGGCGTTTCGCGGCACCGACAGCGCGGATTTCGCGTTCGAGCGGGTGGCCGCCCTCGGTGAAGCGCGCCGTCGAACCGGCCTCGGCGAACTCTTCGCGCACCTGCATCCGCGCCTGCCCCGGCGCAAGCGTGCGGTAGAACTTCTGAAAGTCGAGGTCGTTGCTGCGAAACGCGCGCATGAACTCATAGGCGCCGTTGCCGGCGAGTTCGCGGCCCGCAGCCGAGCCCAGCGCTTCGCGCGGTGCGTCGCCCACCGCGAAGAACGACAGCAGCGGCAGCGTCAGCACGAGACCTGTGGCGCCGAGTCGCTGACGCCAGGTGCCCGCGGGCGCGCTCGCGCTGCGCCACACCGGCCGGCGCAGCAGAAACACGGTGGCCAACCCAGCCGCGCCGATGCCCGAGAGGATCCAGCCCACCGGGTACGACTGCTGAACGTTGCCGATGACTTCACGCGTGTAGACCAGGTAGTCGACCGCGATGAAATTGAAGCGCGATGCGAATTCGTTCCAGAACACGCCTTCGGCGACCGCCGTGAACAGCATGCCCGCGAGCATCGCGGCCATCAGCGCGGTGGCGCACAGCGCATGGCCGCGCCGGCCGCGCGGCGAATCGGTCCACGCAAACGCGATCAGCGCGAGCGGCACCACAAGATACGCGAGCGCGGCGGCGTCGTACAGCAAGCCGGTCGCGAACACGCCGACCAAGCCAGGCAGCGAAAGCCCCACGCTCGCCGGCCCCTCGAAGGCGAGCAATCCGGCGCGCACCAGCGCGTTCAAACCCAGGTACAGGCCACAGGCCCAGAGCAGCAGCGCATAGCGCGCGGGGAACAGTCGTGTCATCGTGGAGCTGCGGGCTGACCTGTCCCGCGTCGAGCAAAGATGCAATTGTCGCCGCTGCGCGGGAATTCGCTCGCTACAAGGTGTTCACGAGGTGGCCACCGTCCACGGGGATCACCGCGCCCGTCATGTAGCTCGACGCTTCGCTCGCCAGCAGCAACAGCGGCCCGTCGAGCTCGGAAAGCTCGCCCGTGCGGCGCTGCGGAATGCGCGCCACGATCGCCTGGCCCGGCGGCGACGCGAGCATCGTGCGGTTCAGTTCGGTCACGAAGTAGCCCGGCGCGAGTGCGTTGACGCGAATCCCGTGTTCGGCCCATTCGAGCGCCAGCGCCTTCGTCATCTGCACCACGCCGGCCTTGCTGGCGGCGTAGGCCAGGACGCCGCTGCGAACGCGCAGGCCGACGATCGAGGCGATGTTGACGATCGAACCCTTGCGATCGGCTTTCACCATCTCGCGCGCCGCGGCCTGCGCCATGCGCATCACGCCGCTCAGATTGACATTCATCATTTCCATCCAGTCGTCCTCGCCCACGTCGAGCGCGGGCGCACGCAGCGCGATGCCGGCGTTGTTGACCAGCACGTCGGGAACGCCGAGCGTGGCGACGATGCTCCGCATCGTCTCGGCAACGCTGGTCGCGCTGCGCACGTCGACATGGAAGGCGGTCGCGGCGTCGGTGCGCTCCAGCGATTCGTTGATTTCGCCTGCCAGCGAGCGACCCAGGTCGACGCGCCGCCCGAGCATCGCGACACGCGCGCCCTGCGCCGCCAAGACCTTCGAGAAATGCAGCCCGAGGCCGCTGAACGCGCCGGTGACGATTGCCGTGCGGCCTGTCAATGCGAAATCCATCCGATGTCTCTCCACGGTTTGGTCTGCTCGTTTTCTCACGCGATGAACTGACCCAGCGACATCGTCTTCAGCGGCATCGCTATGGCGTGCTCCGAAAGCCTGTGGCGATTGTGCCGTTTCACCGCGCCCCGCGAGCCCGCGCCACAAAAGCGAAGGGCCACCTTGCGGTGGCCCTGCGGCTTACCGGACATCGCCAATGGCGACGACGGTTTCTGGCGCCGGTCACGGGTTCCGGGTTCCGCCCAATGGTGCGGTCGATCTATCGCCTCGAAGCTGGGCATTGTGGGGCCGCGCGGGCGAGCCGATCGATGGAAGTGGCGGGCAATTGGAGGGCAATTGGCGGGCATTTGTCGCGCTGCAGCCCCGATCTCGAGCCCCGATCGGCTAACCTGCGCGGCGTCGCCTCGGGTGCGCGTGCAGCCGGGTCCATTCCAGCGGGAGGCAGGGTTGTTTCGCTACTTCGAGAGTCTGGTCGACCCCTATCCCGACGCGCCCGCGCCGGCGCCGCCGGCCGGCTTCTTTGCCTTCGTCTGGTCGTGCACGAAGGGGCTGCGCCCTTACATCGCCGCGATGACGCTGCTCGCCGCGGTGATCGGCGCGTTCGAGGCGCTGCTGTTCGCGCTGCTCGGGCGCATCGTCGACTGGCTCGCAAAGGTGGAACCGGCGCGCCTGTGGAGCGAGGGCGGCGAGAACCTGTTGCTGCTCGCCGCGATCCTGCTCGCCAGCCCGGTGCTCGTGGTGGGCTACGCCTGGCTCAAGCACCAGACGCTGTCGGGCAACTTCCCGATGCTGCTGCGCTGGAACTTCCATCGCCGCATGCTCGACCAGAGCATGAGCTTCTACCAGGACGAATTCGCGGGAAGAGTCGCCGCCAAGGTGATGCAGACCGCGCTCGCGACGCGCGACACGGTGCTGATCGCGACCGACATCATGGTCTTCGCGGTGATCTACTTCGTGACGATGGTCAGCGTGGTCGGCAGCTTCGACCTGAGCCTGCTGCTGCCGTTTCTCGGCTGGCTGGTGCTGTACGTCAGCGCGCTCGTGGTCTTCGTGCCGCGCCTGGCACGCGTGGCGACGCGGCAGGCCGACGCACGCTCGCTGATGACCGGGCGCATCACCGATGCGTACACGAACATCGCGACCGTCAAGCTGTTCTCGCACGCGCGCCGCGAAGCCGGTTACGCGCGCAGCGCGATGCAGGAGTTCATGCAGTCGGTGCACGGGCAGATGCGGCTCATCAGCGGCGTCGAGATCGTGAATCACACGCTCAATGTGATGCTGATCGTCGCGACGACGGGTGCCACGCTGTGGCTGTGGAGCAAGGGCGAAGTGGGCGTGGGCGCGGTTGCCGCGGCCACCGCGATGGCGCTGCGGCTGAACGGCATCTCGCACTGGATCATGTGGGAAACGGCGTCGCTGTTCGAACACGTGGGCACGGTGCAAGACGGCATGAACACGCTGGCGCAACCGCAAGCCGTGGTTGACCGCCCGGATGCGGTGCCGATCGAAGTGAGCCGCGGCGAGATCCGCTTCGACGCGGTGAACTTTTCCTACGGCGCGGCGCGCGC
>JANOLA010000583.1:0-1564 GCA_031419535.1 Burkholderiales bacterium
CCACCGCCGACGACAACCAGCCGGCGGTGACGATCAAGGTGTTCCAGGGCGAGCGCGAGATGGCTGCGGGCAACAAGAGCTTGGGCGAGTTCAACCTCGAGGGCATTCCGCCGTCGCCGCGCGGCATGCCGCAGATCGAAGTCGGATTCGACATCGACGCGAACGGCATCCTGCACGTCGGCGCGAAAGACAAGGCCACGGGCAAGGAAAACAAGATCACGATCAAGGCCAACTCTGGCCTGACGGAAGACGAGATCCAGGCGATGGTGAAAGACGCCGAACTCAACGCCGCCGAGGACCGCAAGAAGCTGGAATTGATCCAGGCGCGCAACTCGGCCGACGCGATGGTGCACAGCGTGAAGAAGAGCCTGGCCGAGCATGGCAGCAAACTCGACGCCCCCGAGAAAGAGAAGATCGAGGCCGCGCTGAAAGACGCGGAAGAGGCGCTGAAGGGCGAGGACAAGGCGGCGATCGAAGCGAAGACGGAAGCGCTGATGGCGGCGAGCCAGAAGCTCGGCGAAAAGGTCTACGCCGAGAGCCAGGCCGCCGCTGGAGCGGCCGCCGGGGCCGGTTCAGCGCCGGGCGCGGCCGAGGGCGCTCAGGGGGCAGGCGCGAAAGCGGCTGATGAAAACGTGGTGGATGCCGACTTCAAGGAAGTCAAAGACAAGAAGTAAGTGACCGAAGGCCGGGCAATGCCCGGCCCGATCGCGCCGCGTTCGAAGCGCCAGACTGGGTCTGCGCCGACAACGCGGCGGTTTGTTTTGCGCGCGGACGTATTCACACCGAACATGCCGGTGCGAACACGGGCTGAGCGATGAGCGGCGATGCAACAGGTGAATTGATGGCCAAACGCGACTACTACGAAGTGCTCGGCGTCCCGAAGAACGCGACTGACGAGGACATCAAGAAGGCCTACCGCAAGCTGGCCATGAAGCACCACCCGGACCGCAACCAGGGTGACGGCGCGAAGAAATCCGAGGAGCACTTCAAGGAGGGCAAGGAAGCCTACGAAATGCTCTCGGACGCGCAAAAGCGCGCCGCCTACGACCAGTATGGCCATGCCGGAGTCGACCCCAACATGGCCGGCCGCCCAGGGCCGGGGCAAGAAGGCTTCGGCGGTTTTGCCGAGGCCTTCGGCGACATCTTCGGCGACATCTTCGGTGCTGGCGGCGCCGCTGCGGGGCAACGCCGTGGTGCCGGCGGCCAACAGGTGTTTCGCGGCGCCGATCTCAACTACGCGATGGAGATCACGTTAGAAGAGGCCGCCAACGGCAAGGAATCGCAGATTCGCATTCCCTCGTACGAGTCTTGCGAAACCTGCCACGGCAGCGGCGCCAAGCCGGGCACGAGCCCACGCGGCTGCAGCACCTGCGGGGGAGCCGGCACGGTGCACATGCGCCAGGGCTTTTTCAGCATCCAGCAGACCTGCCCGCATTGCCACGGCACGGGCAAGATCATTCCCGAGCCCTGCACCACATGCAACGGCCAGGGCAAAGTGAAGAAGACGAAGACGCTGGAAGTGAAGATTCCGGTGGGCATCAACGAAGGCATGCGGATTCGCTCA
>JANOLA010000584.1:0-15666 GCA_031419535.1 Burkholderiales bacterium
GTGCGGTAAGTATCGAGGCGACGGTCTTCACCTTCACTCCCTCTCCCGCCCGCGGGAGAGGGTTGGGGTGAGGGCCAACGCCGCAGCTTGAAATTTCCGCTGTTTGACAGCGAAAAGAGAGGCCCTCGATCCGAAAGCATCGAGGGCCTTTTGTGTTGTGCCGGCGCCGAAGCACCCGGCAATCCGGCCGCCGCGAATACCGCGTTCGCGGTGCCAATTCACGTCTGCGCATGGCCTCACGCCGGGTAACCGCACGTGTCCGGGTTGCCTGGGTAACTTGGGCAGCCATGGACCTGCGGACCTTGCGAATTCTGGGTGCGGCGTTGACGCCGGCGCTGCTTGCGCTGTGCGTCACGATCGTTAGAAGCCCTGGCTCGACGCCGCACGCCGGCGAAGGCGCCTCCGCGCTGGATTCCGCCACGACTGCCGCGCGAAAAGCGCCAGCGCCCACCAAAGTCGCCGACGCCGTGCCGCGCGTCGAGCGCATCGCCGCGGGTTACCCGAATCGGCCGTACGCGATTCGCGGCGTGGCCTACAAGCCCAAGAACAGCGACGTGCCGCTGCGCGAAGTCGGCATCGCGTCGTGGTACGGCCAACCCTTCCATGGCCGGCCCACATCGACCGGAGAGCGCTACAACATGCATGCGATGACGGCCGCGCACCCGACGATGCCGCTGCCCAGCTACGCCCGCGTGCGCAACCTCAGCAACGGGCGCAGCGTGATCGTGAAGATCAACGACCGCGGCCCGTTCTACGGCAAACGGGTCATCGATCTGAGCTACGCCGCCGCACGCAAGCTGCACATCAAGGGCATCGCGAAGGTGGAAGTGGTGCGCCTGACGCACGATCAGATTCGCAGCGGCGCGTGGCGCGACGCCGGCAACAAAGGCGCGCCCAAGCCGCCCGTGCAGGCGGGGCCGGTGGGGCCGGCCGCACCCTCCAAGCTCGGCGTGCTGCTGGCCCGGCGCGAGGAGCCGCCGGTGCGCATGGCGTCGAAGTAGGCGTTTGCGCCATACCGGCGCCGGATACTGTCACCCCAGGTGCGGCGCGTCGGGCAATTCGTTCTTGTTCGATTGCGCGGTGCCGATCGGGAAATGTTGCACCAGCAAGGCGTCGACCGCGTCGATCGCCGCGTTCAGGCCGGCTTCAAACTGCCCGGCGCGAAACGCGCTGCGCATCGCTGACATGATGTCTTGCCAGCGCTGCGCACTCACATGCCGGTTCAAGCCGCGGTCGGCGACGATCTCGATCGCGTGCTCAGCCAGCAGCAGATAGATCAGCACGCCGTTGTTCGCTTCCGTGTCCCAGACGCGCAGCTTGCCGAACATCGACACGGCGCGTTCGCGCGCGACTGCGCCGCGCCACAGGTAACTCATCGGCAGACCGGCCTCGACGCAGACGCGGATTTCGCCGCTGTGCCTCTTTTCGCTGAGCTGCACGCGAGCCTGGAGCCGCGCCAGCGCATCGGCACCGAGCGCACGCTGGGCATCGCGCTCGTCGAGCCAGCGGTGTTTGAGGATGCGCATGAGCTTGTTCATCGTCCGCGCCATTCACCAGTCTCCCGACGCGCCACCGCCGCCGAAGTCGCCGCCACCACCTGAGGAAAAGCCACCGCCGCCGGATGAGAGGCCACCACCGTCGAAGCCGCCTCCGCCGAAGCCACCGCCCCAAGCGCCGCCATGCGTGCCGGCGCGCAGCGACCGCGAGGACCCGGCGAACAGGCCGAACAGCAGACCGACGACGCCGCCCAGGATCGCGACGACAAGAATCTGGCTCACAACCCAAGCGATCATGCCGGTTGCCGCGGCGCTTGCCAGCGACCCCAGCCCGCGGCCGAACAGGCGCCGCGCAAGCCCGGCCACGATGGGCAGCGCGACGAAGGCAAAGATCAACAACTCGGTCGGATTCCAGTCGCCAAACAGGCGCGAGAACTCATCGGCGCTCGCGCGCGGCTTCACGCCGGGCAACCCTTCGCCTTCGATGCGTGCCATCAACGCGTCGACCGCGGCGTTGAGTCCACCCGCGTAGTCGTCGGCGCGAAACGCCGGGCGGATCGAGGTGTCGATGATTCTCCGCGCCGCCAGATCCGGCACGGCGCCTTCGAGTGCCTTCGTGGTCTGGATGTTGACGCGCCGCTCGTTCTTCGCCACGACGATCAGCAAGCCATCGCCCACGTCGCGCCGGCCGATCTTCCAGGTGTCGCCGACGCGCTGCGCATACGCCGCGATGTCTTCGGGCTGCGTGCTCGGCACGATCAGCACCACGATTTGCGTGCCGCGCCGTGTCTCGAAGGCCGCGAGTTTGGCCTCGAGAGCCTGCTGCTGCGCGGCACTCAGCGTGGCGGTCTGATCGATCACGCGGCCGGTGAGCGGCGGCACCGGCAGAACGTCTTGCGCCGGCGCCGCGCCGAAGGCGGCTAGCCCCAGCGCGGCCGCGAAAAGGGCCAAGCAGCGGCGCATCGTGAAGGCTCGTGTCGGGTGTGTCATTCGACGTGCCGCCGAGGGCGACGCCGTGGCGACGAGCGCCGCGCTTACTTCGACGCCGCCTTGTCGAAGCTCACCGCCGGCGGCGTGGAAATCTGCGCTTCGTTTTGCACCGTGAAGCTCGGCTTGACGGCGTAGCTGAACAGCATCGCCGTCAGGTTGCTCGGGAAGCTGCGCGTGAGCACGTTGAAGTCGGCCACCGCCTTGATGTAGCGGTTGCGCGCGACGGTGATGCGGTTCTCCGTGCCTTCGAGTTGCACGCGCAAATCCTGAAACCCCTGGTTCGCTTTCAGGTTCGGGTACTGCTCCACCGTGACCAGCAGGCGCGACAGCGCGCCGCTCAATTCACCCTGGGCTTTCTGGAATTTGTCGAACGCGGCCGGGTCGTTGATCAGCTCCGGCGTGGCCTTGATGCTCGTCGCCGCGGCGCGCGCTTCGATCACCTTGGTCAGTGTCTCCTGCTCGAAATTGGCCTCGCCCTTGACGGTGGCGACGATGTTCGGGATCAGGTCCGCACGGCGCTGGTACTGGTTCAGCACTTCGGACCAGCCGGCCTTGACCTGCTCGTCCATGCGCTGGAAGTCGTTGTAGCCGCAGCCGTGCAGGCTCAGGGTGGCAACCAGACCGAGCGCGACCCACCAGGTTCTTGCAGACATGAACGCTCCTTGTGTGTTCCGTGGGGCGCATGCTACCCCGTGAGTTCGGAAGATGCGGCGCTTCGCACGCGTTTCAAGCCCGGATCATGGGCGAAGCGGCGGTACGCCCTAGCCCGGCTTGGCGCCTTCCAGCACCTGCCGCGCCTGAAGCGCCGCGTGCCGCGCGGCTCGCGCGAAATCGGCGCCGCTGCCGGCATAGAGAATGGTCCGCGACGAACTGACGACGATGGGCGCGGTGCTGCGCTGCGCATCCCCGCGCCAGCCGGCGCGCACGGTGGCCTGCGCGTCGCCGCCTTGCGCGCCGACACCCGGAATCAGCAGCGGCAGGTTCGGCGCGAGTTCGCGCACCCGGGCCAGCTCCTGCGGGAACGTGGCGCCGACCACCAGTCCGAGCTGGCCATTGCGATTCCAGGGCCCCGCGGCCAGGCGCGCGATGTGCTCGAACAAGAGCTCGCCACTGGCCAGGCGCTGCGCCTGCAAGTCGGCGCCGCCGGCGTTGGACGTGCGGCACAACAGGAACAGGCCCTTGTCGGTGTAGCGCAGGTAAGGTTCTATCGAATCGAAGCCCATGAATGGCGAGAGCGTCAGCGCGTCGGCGCGGTAGCGCTCGAACGCCTCAATCGCGTACTGCTCTGCCGTGCTGCCGACATCACCGCGCTTCGCATCCAGGATCGCCGGGACTTCGGGCGCGACGCGGTGGATGTGCGCGATCAGCGCCTCCAACTGGGCTTCGGCGCGGTGCGTGGCGAAGTAGGCGATTTGCGGCTTGAAGGCGATCGCCAGGTCGTGCGTCGCGTCGACGATGTCGCGGCAGAACTCGAAGATTCGCGTCGCGTCGTCTTTCATGTGCGCGGGGAAGCGTGCCGGGTCCGGGTCCAGCCCCACGCACAGCAGCGATCGATTCGCGGCCTGCGCGCGCGCCAGTTGTTCCGTGAAGCCCGGGCGGCTCACAGGCGCCGCGCCAGCGCTTCGGCCAGGCCGGTGTAGCGGGCCGGCGTCAGCGCGAGCAGCCGGTTGCGCTCCGCGGGCGGAATTTCGAGCGTGCCGATGAAGGCGTGCAACGCCTCGCGCGTGATGGCTTTGCCGCGCGTCAAGTCTTTCAGTCGCTCGTAAGCCATCGGCACCTGGTAGCGGCGCATCACGGTCTGGATCGGCTCGGCGAGCACTTCCCAGGCGGCGTCGAGGTCGGCGCTCAGGGCTTGCGGATTCACTTCGAGTTTGTCCAGGCCGCGCGCGAGCGAGTCGTAGCCGAGCAGCGCGTGGCCGAGCGCCACGCCCATGTTGCGCAGGACCGTGCTGTCGCTCAGGTCGCGCTGCCAGCGGCTGATCGGCAGCTTCTGGCTCATGTGCGTCAACAGCGCGTTCGCTAGGCCGAAATTGCCTTCGGCGTTTTCGAATTCGATCGGGTTCACCTTGTGCGGCATCGTCGACGACCCGGTTTCGCCGGGCGCCAGACGCTGCTTGAAGTAGCCCAGGCTGACATAGCCCCAGACGTCGCGCGACCAGTCGATCAGGATCGTATTGGCGCGCGCCACCGCGTCGAACAACTCGGCGAGCGCGTCGTGCGGTTCGATCTGGATCGTGTAGGGGTTGAACGTCAGCTTCAAGCGCTGCTCGACGACGTCGCGCGCGAAGCCTTCCCAGTCAACGTCTGGGTAGGCGGCCAGGTGCGCGTTGTAGTTGCCCACCGCGCCGTTCATCTTCGCGAGCAGTTTCACCTCGGCGATGCGCGAGCGCGCTCGCGCCAGCCGCGCGGCGACGTTGGCGACTTCCTTGCCCAGCGTCGTGGGCGACGCGGTCTGGCCGTGGGTGCGGCTGAGCATCGCCAGCGCGGCGTGGGTGTGCGCGAGCGCGACCAGTTTGGCGAGAAGCTTGTCGAGCGCGGGCAACAGCACCTGCTCGCGCGCGGCCTGCAGCATCAATGCGTGGCTGGTGTTGTTGATGTCTTCGCTGGTGCACGCGAAGTGCACGAACTCCTGCGCCGCGAGCAACTCCGGCACGCCCATGAACCGGTTTCGAAGCCAGTACTCGACCGCCTTCACATCGTGGTTGGTGGTGCGCTCGATGTCCTTGATGGCCATCGCGTCAGCCTCCGCGAAACGCTGGACCAGGCCGCGCAGCAACTCGCGCGAATCGCCCGACAAGGGCTTGAATTCGCCGAGCCCGGCGTCCGACAAGGCGATGAACCACTCGACCTCGACTTGCACCCGGCAGCGCATCAAGCCAAATTCGGAAAGCCACGGCCGCAGTGCGGCAACCTTCGCGGCGTAGCGGCCGTCGAGCGGCGACAGCGCCGACAGGGGGGAGGTGTTCATGGGAGGGGCAATGAAGCAGGGGGCCGCGCGAGCAGGGCTCGAATCTTGCGCAGTGCTGACGATTTTATGCGGCACGTCGATTCGGGCTGCGGCACAGCCCCGAGTGCGCCGCTCGATTGCGCGTATCCTCTCGCCGCTCGCCGTGCAGACCCCGGCCCAGGAGGCGACATGCCCACCGAGACACCCACGCAAAGCAAACACATCCGCCTCACCTCGCACCCCGGCCAGCAGGGTACGTCCGGCGCCCAGCCCGTCATCCGCTGGGGCGCGGCCAGCGCGGACGAGCGCGGCCCGGTGGTGGGCACCACCGCGAATCGCAGCCAGCGCAACGTGATCGGCACGCATTCGGGGTCGTACGGCGTGTACCGCGCGCTCGCCGTCGCTGCGGGGAATCTGGAAAAGGGCCATCGCGCCGACTTGACCGACACCTCGCCGACGCATCGCTTCGGCCCCTACCCGGCGTGGCACGACGCCTCGAAAATCGTCTCGATCGACCCCTGGGGCGCGTTGGTCGCGGAAGTGTTTGCCGAGCACATCGAGCGCGGCTACGACATCCGCCCGACGATCGCCGTGACACAGGCGCATGTGCACCTGCCGGAGATTCGCCAGGCAATGGCGTTTCAGCGCCTGCACGCCGACGGCAAGGTCTTGCTCGATGACGGCTCGGCTGTCGTCACCAAGGCCGCGATCGAACCGGTGTGGTGGCTGCCCGGCGTGGCGAAACGCTTCAACGTCAGCGAGGCCGACCTGCGGCGCAACCTGTTCGAGGAAACCGGCGGCATGTACCCGGAACTCGTGACGCGCAGCGACATCGAGGTGTTCCTGCCGCCGATCGGCGGGCAGACGCTCTACGTCTTCGGCAACCCCGCCGACCTGGCCAACCCCGAAGTGACGTTGACGGCGCGCGTGCACGACGAGTGCAACGGCTCCGACGTGTTCGGCTCCGACATCTGCACCTGCCGCCCTTACCTGACGCATGCGATCGAAGAGTGCGTGAGGGGGGCGCAACAAGGCGGTGTCGGCCTGATCGCCTACAGCCGCAAGGAGGGCCGGGCGCTCGGCGAAGTGACGAAATTTCTGGTCTACAACGCGCGCAAGCGCCAGCTCGGGGGTGACAGCGCCGACAAGTATTTCCTGCGCACCGAATGCGTGGCCGGCGTGCAGGACATGCGCTTTCAGGAGCTGATGCCCGACGTGCTGCACTGGCTGGGTATCCGCAAGATCCACCGCCTCGTGTCGATGAGCAACGACAAGTTCGACGCGATCACCAACAGCGGCATCGAGGTCCGCGAGCGCGTCAAGATCCCCGACGCGTTGATCCCGGCCGATGCTCGCGTCGAGATGGACGCGAAGATTGCCGCCGGCTATTTCACCGATGGCCAGGTTCCCGACGCGGAGCAGTTGACCCAGACGAAGGGGCGCGGGCTTGCCTGACTCCCTGGCGTTGCTGCGCAGCCCGGCGACGATCCGCGAACGCTGCGCGAACATTGCGCGCGCCGTGGACGAGGGCCGCTCGGAGCGCTTCACGCTGGCGCGAGGCAAGCTCTCGCAGGTGGTCGATCGGGTCGAAGCGCTGACGCGGGCGCGCTACCCGGCGCTCGCGATCCCGTACCACAGCCGTTGGCGCCACTTCGAGGCGGGCGGCGTGGACCGCAAGGCAAGGCTCGATGCGGCGCTCGCCGGTCGCACGCTGGCGGCACAGGCGCGTTCGCGCATCGACCTCACCGTGGTCAGCGTGCTGCTCGACGCCGGTGCCGGCCCTGATTGGCGCTATGTCGAAGCACTGGACGGCGCGACTCATTTACGGTCTCAAGTCGATCCGGCTCTGCCGGGCGACTTGAACCCCAAGGGCCACGTAGGGGCCCCTTCGTGGCCCTTGGGGCAGGCCGGGCTGGCCCGGCCCTGGGGGCGGTCAGAAGGATTGGGCGTCGCGAGTTTTCACGCCTTCATGGCGGGGCTGTTTTCATCCGACCCCGGCGACCCGAATCGCGTGGACGCCGCCGCACTGAAACGCCTGCGCCCGGAACAGTTGGCGTTAGCCTTTCAGGTCAGCGACACCAACCCGCTGGTCGGATTGACCGGCCGAGCCACGCTGTTGAATCGCCTCGGTGAAGCCTTGCAGGCGCAACCCGAGCTGTTTGGCGGCGACGGCCGGCCCGGCGGCCTGTTCGACGCGCTGACGCTCCACGGCCGCAACCACCGCGTCAGCGCGAGCCGGGTGCTGGCGGCTTTGCTCGAACACCTCGGCACGATCTGGCCCCCGCGCGACGACGGCAATGTGTTGCTCGGCCAGCCGGTCGGTCAAACGCTCGGCCAACCTCTCGACCAACCTCTCGGCGATTGCTGGCGGCACCCGCTGGCCGGCGGCAGCGGCGCAAGCGCCGGCTGGGTGCCGTTCCACAAACTCAGCCAGTGGCTCTGCTATTCGCTGCTCGAACCCTTTGAGTGGGCAGGAGTCACGCTGACGGATCTCGACGCGCTGACCGGCCTGCCGGAATACCGCAACGGCGGCCTGTTGCTCGACGCCGGCGTCATCGTGCCGCGCGATCCGCTGTTCGCGCAAGCTCTTTACCGTGTGGCTGACCCGTTCATCGTCGAATGGCGCGCGCTCACCGTGAGCTTGCTCGACGACGTCGCGACCCAGCTGCGGTTGCGGCTGGGGCGAAGCAGCCAAGACCTGCCGCTGGCCTGCGTGCTCGAAGGTGGCACCTGGGCGGCGGGGCGCAGACTCGCGCGCGAATGCCGCGCCGACGGATCGCCGCCGCTGCGCATCGACAGCGACGGCACGGTATTCTGAGCACCCGCGGACGAAAGGACACCATGAGCGCGCCAGTCCATCACCTCACGCACCCGTTGATTCAGCACAAGCTCACCTTGATGCGGCAGAAAGACCGCAGCACGAACAGCTTTCGCCGCTTGCTCGGCGAGATCAGCATGCTGATGGCCTACGAGGTCACGCGCGACATGCCCACGCAGCTGATCGACATCGAAACGCCGCTCGAGCCGATGCGCGCGCCGGTGATCGACGGCAAGAAAACGGTGTTCGTGAGCATCATGCGCGCCGGCGCCGGTCTGCTCGACGGCATGCTGCACGTGGTGCCCGGCGCGCGCATCGGCCATGTGGGCCTGTACCGCGACCCGAAGACGCTGGTCGTGGTGGAGTACTACTTCAAGATGCCGCACGACATGCACGAACGCGACGTGATCGTGCTCGACCCGATGCTCGCCACCGGCAATTCCGCGGTCGCCGCGGTCGACCGCTTGAAAGAGACGAAGCCGAAGTCGATCCGCTTCGTTTGTCTGCTCGCCGCGCCCGAAGGCCTGAAGCATTTTTGCGACGCGCACCCCGACGTGCCGGTCTACACCGCGGCGATCGACCGCGAACTCAACGATCACGGCTACATCCTGCCCGGCCTGGGCGACGCCGGCGATCGTTTGTTCGGAACCAAGTAGCGGCGGCGCGCCGCGCACCTCTTCAAACTCAGGGAGCACGACCGATGATCAGCGTCACGATTCCGGAGGCGAAAAGCCGACTCGCCGAATTGATCGACCAGGTGAGCACCGGCGAAGAGGTCGTGATCATGCGCCGCGGCCACATCGTCGCGCGGCTGGTGCCGGGCACGGCGAGAAGCCGCTTGACGACGCACAGCCTTTCGAATATCCAACCTGAGCCGATGGACACGGTCCTCGGCGGGCTCGAAGGTCTGGACGACACACGGCCGATGTAGGGCAACGCTGAACAAGTCCCTCGCGGCGCCGCTGCCCGCGGCTCAGCGCGCGGCGGCGGCCCGAAAGAACTCGATGCGTTCTCGGTCCGCGGGGTGCGACGCGAACGCGATGCCCAGCCACGATGGCGAGGCCTCCGGCGTGGTGCGCCGGTTCGGGTCGTCACGCCCTTCGCCGGCTGGCGCGTTGCGTTGCGCGCGCGCCGCGCCCAACTTTTCGAACAGGCCGACCATCAAGCCCGGTGACAAGCCGGCGGCTTTCAGGAAGGCCGCGCAATACGCATCGGCCTCGCGCTCCGCGTCGCGCGAGTAGCTCGCTTGGCCCAACAGCACCGGCGCGGCGGCAAGGATGCTGCTGAAGTCGCCCAGCACCACGCTCGACAGCAAACCCACGAGACTCGCCTGCACGACCATGCGCATGCCGTGGCGGTGGTGCACATGGCCCAGTTCGTGCGCCAACACGCCGCTCAGCGCGTCGGTCTGGGCGTCGAGCAGCTCCACCAGCGCATCCGTCATGACGATCGTTCCGCCCGGCAAAGCGAACGCATTCGGGCCGAGGCTGGATTTGTCGCGGCCGCGCCGAAACACGAGTTCGTGCGCCGGGATGGCGGCGGAAGCTGCGCGCGCCGCGCCCGGCTGCGCCGCTGCCTGGGCCTGCACGGCACGCACGAAGCTTTCGCGAATGCGCTGCTGGCGTGCCGGGTCGAGCGCGCTGGGCGCCGTGAGGTGTTGGTCCAAGGTGCTCAGCGTGGTTTCGCCGAGCGACTTGTCGACGCTCGGCGGAACCGCGAGCAGCACGAGCCGGCTCGCCCCGGGAACGCCCCAGACCCACAGCGCCGCGAGCACCACCACCAAAGCCGCAACACTGGCCAGCACCCAGCGCCAGCTTTGTTGGGCGCGCACCACCGCGGAGTCGCCATGCCCGGCGGCGCGCAGCCAGGCGTCGAACGCCGGCGCGTCGCGGCAATGCAGCGCGCCGCCGCCGGCCAGATGCCCGATGCGCGGGCCGTGGCGCGTGCGCTCGGACCAGCGCACATCGCCGGCCGCGATGTCGAGTTCGATCGCCTCGCCCCGGATGTGCAGCTGCGTGCCGCGCCGGCTCAACTGCACGGCATGGGCCCGCGCGCTTTGGCCGTCGAAGTAGTCGGCGGCCAACGTGGCAGGCGCGTGCGGTGCTACCGGCGGTTCCGGTGGGGAAGAGTTGGAGCCTTGCATCGGCCGGCGTGATGGGGGTCAGCGCGCGCCTGGTACTGCCACGGTACTGGCCCTACATTCCGATGTCCAGCCCGAGCAAGTCGCCCGCGGCATCGCCGGCGGCTTCGCCTTCCTTGGCCTGTGCGCGCTCGATCAGCGAATCGGGGTCGACACGCGTCGTCAAGCTCACCGCCTGCAGCCGCATCCGCGCCAGCGCCACGGCCGCGAATGGCCAGTACAGGCCGAGCGTCAACAGCATCAGCAACCAGTTCTTCAACGTCAGCCCGAGCAGCGGAACGAATTCGAGGCGGCTGCGAAAGCGCATCGACGAATTGCCGGTCCGAGACCACAACAGGTTCTGCATGCGCGACGTGAAATACGGGCGCGGCAGCAGTTGAACGACGAACACACCGACGACCGCGCCGATCGCGGCGGCGATGAACACCGCGCCGATCGCGCCGCCGCCGCGTGGCGCGGCCAATCCGGCCGCACCCAGGGCGCCGAGCAGCATTGCCACGCCCATCAAGGCAGCCATGGCGAGCAAGGTCACGCCGAGCGTTTTGAGAAACACGAGGTAGAACGCGCCGACGGTGCTGCGCAGTTCGGTCTGCTGCTGCGCCAGCGCATAGTGGTTGTGCTGGTAGCTTTTCAGGTTCCACCACAGCCAGGGCGCGGCCAGCAGCATCACCGCGGCCAGACCACCCAGCAGGGCCAGGTACCAGGGCGGCGGCTGCTCGCTGTCGGGCACGAACAGCACCGCGGCCAGGATCAAGATGCCGGGGACGAACAAGGGCACCATCGCACGATAGGCGCCGGCAATGCTGCCCGTGAAGCGAAAGCGCAGCCCGCGCCAACTGGTGTTGGCGAGGCGAAATTGCATCGACGACTTGAACAGCGCGGGCCACAGCGCCGCGATCACGATGAATGCCACCAGGCCGGCCAGCGCCGAGAACTGGCCGGCGGTCGAATAGAGCCCGACCAAGGCACCGGTCAGCGCGTAGCCGCGCAGCATCTTCTTCGGGTCGCCGTGAAAGTCGAGCGGCGCGCCGTCGATCTCGGTGCTGCCGTAAAAGTAGCGCAGACGCCGCACCTTCGCCCAGGGGTAGTAGATGCCCAGCGTGACGAGCATCAACAGCAGGTTGACGATCCAGATTCGGAAGTACTCGCTGCCCGAGCCGGTGAACTGAACCGACAGATGGTGGTCGCGAACGGGGTTGCGCGATGCGGATTCATTGCGAGCAATGTGCTGCGTGGCGGCGGCTGGTTGGCTGGGGTTCAAGGCGTTGCGGCCGCGGGTCGGGTTCGCCCCGCTGCGGCCTTCTGTGTCGGTGCACTCTAGCACCGGCATCGCGCGCTGTTACGTTCGCTAGAATGAGTTTCACAGGGACAAAAGACAAATTCCATGAAATTGATCGGCTCGCTGACCAGCCCCTACGTGCGCAAGGTGCGCATCGTGATGGCCGAGAAGAAACTCGACTACCAGTTCGAGCTGGAAGATGTCTGGGGCAACGATGCGATCCTCGCGCTCAACCCCTTGGGCAAGGTGCCGTGCCTGGTGCTGGAAGGGCGCGAGGCGGTGTTCGACTCGCGCGTCATCGTCGAGTACCTCGACACGCGTTCGCCCGTCGCGCGCCTGATCCCCGAGCCGAACCGCGAGCGCACCGAAGTGCGCACCTGGGAAGCCCTGGCCGATGGCGTGCTGGACGCCGCGATCCTGGCGCGGCTCGAAGCCACCTGGCCGGGCCGCGAGGCGCAACAGCGCAGCGGCGCCTGGATTTCGCGGCAGATGAGCCGCATTCACGCGAGCCTGGCGGCCATGAGCCACATGCTCGGCGAACGCAGTTGGTGCTGCGGCTCGCACCTGACGCTGGCCGACATCGGCGTCGGCTGCACCTTGGGTTACCTGGACTTCCGATTCCCCGACATCGCCTGGCGCGCCGCGCACCCGAATCTGATGCGCCTGCACGACAAGCTGGTGGTGCGCCAGAGTTTCATCGATACCGTGCCACGGTCCTGATCGGCGCGGTGCCGCCCACTTGGCGGCACCCGGCGGCACTCGGCGGCCGTTGCAAGATCAGGGCGCGCGCCGCGCCGCTCACCGCGGCAAGTCAGAGGTTGAGAGCGCCCCCAGGGCCGGGCTGCGCCCAGCCCACCCCCCGCGGGGGTCAAGGAAACTTGGGGCGGCCCGGCGTTTCCTTGTGAGTTTTTCGGGCGTGCCCGAGCGGCGCGCCAGAAGGTGGCCATCGGGTTCGCTCAACTCGCCTGGCCAGCCATCGACGCGGCACGCCGGTCGAGCTGCAGCTTGCGGTACAGGGTGCGGATGCTCAGGCCCACGTCGTGTTCCGTGGTCTGCAATTCGCGCGCGATCTCATGCGGCAGGTAGCCCTCGCCGATGCGCTCGAGCATGCACTGCTGCGCCTCGCTCAGGCGCAGCGCGTCGCGTGTGTCGTCGGCAATGCCAAGGCCTTCCCAGGCGGGCGAGTCGAAGCGCGATTTGGCTTCGCGCGCGATCGCCGGCGCCATCGGCGATTCGCCGGCCAGCACTTGCGCAATCGCGTCAAGCAGCGTCTGCGCCGAACCGCCATGCAGGTAGTAGCCGTCGGCGCCCCGCGAAATCGCCTCCATCAGCGCCGGGTCTTCGAGCGACAGCGCGCCCACCAGCACGGCCGGGCGCGACTCGCGCGGCATGCTGGCCAGTTCTTCGAGCAGACCTTCGCGGTCGCTTCGACTCACCTGCAAGTCGAGCAGCACCAGCTCGGGCGGGCAGATTTGCATGCTGCGCAGGGCTTGGGACAGCGTCACGGTCAGGCCGGACACGGCCATGTCGGGCATCTCGGCAATCATGAGGCGCAACTGCTCCCCGATCGCGGCATCGTTCTGGAGCAAGAGCAGGCGGGTCATGGCACTCCCATTGTTCGCTTGCGTACCAAGCTGCCTACCCCCGAATCGCGGGGGGATTGGCGCCCGCGTTTACCCTAGGAGTGTGGGCGGCAGAAGAAGGGTAGTCCCTGACGACGTGCGTGCCCTTGTGAACGTTGAACCCGCATGGCCATAAGTTACCGCTCCTACGAACCGCGGCAAGAGATGCTGCTGCCCGCGTCGCTGCAAGACTGGCTGCCCAAGGGGCACCTGTCCTACTTCATCAGCGACACGGTTGATGCGCTCGATCTGAAGGCGTTTTACGCGCGCTATGCCGGAGGCGGCGCACGCAACCAGCCGTTTCACCCGGCCATGATGGTCAAGCTGCTCATTTACGGCTACGCCACAGGCGTGTTCAGCTCGCGCAAGATGGAGCGCCGGCTGCATGACGATCTGGCGTTTCGGATGCTGGGCGCGGGCAACTTCCCCAAGCACCGCACGATCCGCGACTTCCGCGCGCTGCACCTCAAAGAGTTGAGCGATCTGTTCGTGCAGGTGGTGCGCCTGGCCGGCGAGATGGGGTTGGTCAAGCTGGGCACGGTGGCCATCGACGGCACCAAGCTCAAGGCCAACGCCAGCCGCCACAAGGCCATGAGCTACGAGCGCATGCAGCAAAGCGAGGCTGAACTGAAGGCCCAGATCGATGCGTTGCTGGAGCGGGCGAAGGCCACCGACACGGCCGAGGCCGACGAGCCCGAGCTGGACATCCCGGCCGAGATCGAGAGGCGCGAGGTTCGCTTGACAGCCATTGTCGAGGCACGCGAGCGGCTGGAGAAACGCCAGCGCGATGCCGATATCGAGCGCGGCCGCAGCGAGGGCGATGATCGGCGCCCGCGCGATGAGGACGGCAAGCCCACGGGTGGACGCTACAGCCGCGAGTTCGGAGTTCCCGAGCCCACGGCACAAGAGAACTTCACCGACCCCCACAGCCGCATCATGAAGCGCGCCGGGGGCGGGTTCGACGCGAGCTACAACGCGCAGACGGCGGTGGACGACACGGCGCACATCATCATCGCGGCCGAGTTGGGCAACAACGCCAGCGATGTCGAGCAACTCGTGCCGATGCTCAAGGCCGTACGAGACAACACCGGCCAAACGCCTAAGCAAGCGCTGGCCGATGCAGGCTACCGCAGCGAGAAGAACTTCGAAGACCTGGCCGATTCACGCATCGAGCTGGTGGTGGCCCTGGGCCGCGAAGGCAAGCGCTGCGCAGCGATCGACGCCAAGACCCATCCGCACACGGCGGCCATGGCCGAGAAGCTGCAGACTGCGCAGGGCAAGGCTGCGTACCGGCGAAGGAAGTGGCTTGCCGAGCCGCCCAACGGCTGGATCAAGAGCGTGCTGGGGTTCCGTCAGTTCAGCCTGCGAGGACTGCACCGCGTGCAAGCGGAGTTCAAGCTCGTGTGCTTGGCGCTGAATTTGCGGCGCATGGGTGCCATGCAAGTCGCGTGAGGGCAGCAAGATGGGCAAATGCATCTCGAAATACGCGGCTGAGCATCACGCTGAGGCCCTCGCCAGAACGAACCGCATGTCATCAGCCGTTGCGTGGACGAAAACCGGCGCCTCGCACCTCAATTCAAACCAAAGCGGCAGATTCGCAGATTTCTGCCGCCCACACTCCTAGCGAGAATTCGGAAGTTGCGTCCGCGCCATCCGCCACGGCAGAGCGCGCGCTGAAGCCGCCGCGGCCTTTGCCCTTGATGGCGCGGCCGGCATCGACCAGTAGCTGACGCGCAGCCTGGAAGTCGGCCTCGCCGGCCCGCAGACCTTGCGCCTGCGCCGACTTCTGGAGCTGGATCAACAACGCGGCATTGCCAACGTTGCTGCCGTCCGCCGGCAAAAGGGAAAACAGCAGTTCGGCCAGATGGCGCTGACGGTCACTCATCCCCGCACTCCCCAGTTTTTCGTGTGCGGAATCTATCACTCGGCATCGTTGCGGCAAGGTAGCGTCGAAACCGGCTCGCGCAGCGCACCCCGCACCATCAAGGTGAGATCGCGTCCACGAGATTCCGCGCTTCCCGAATCTCAGCATTCACCTGCCGCGACAACTCGCGCAGCATCACCGAGTGCCCGCCCTTCCAGGCGTTCCTCGATGCCTTGGCCTTGCCTTCAGCCGTGCGCGGCCCGCTGGCGTGTTCCCACGGTTTCCAGGACTTGATCAGCGCTGCCTGCCGTGTCCTGCGCTCCGGTGTCCAGCCGTTGGCCATTCGGCGCCTCCAATAGTTCGTTCTTCACGCCCGAATTTTCCTCCGCGTGCGCGGGCGCGCCTGCGCGGACTGTTCCGCTTTCGCTGGAAACCTTGCTGGAAACCATGCTCCTGGAATCCTCGCTTGTTGCCGCGTTGTTGACTTGCTGCTGTTGCGCGATGTTGGCC